>JAIERK010000016.1 GCA_019746975.1 Candidatus Obscuribacterales bacterium | reverse complement strand
TCTCGCGAAATGAAGCCTGTCCGCACGTCACGACCGTGTCCGCCGATATGCCCTGGAGTTCGTCGAAACGCTCCTTGTCTCGGTCGTTGAAGACGAAACCGTCGAGTGCGGGTGCTGTGTCTACTATCTTCAATCCAAAGTGTCTGGCTACATTGTAACCGAATGCGGTAGCACCGACTTTGGGAACAGACAAGCCACCAGTCGCGATCACGATAGATCTAGTTGAAATCGTGCCCCGCGATGTGACAATTCGATAATGACCATCGTCTCGCTCTTCTGGCTCATGCTTGATACTTTCGTCCAGGAGCCGATTGTGGAAAGTCTCGAATCCAGACTCTTTTGGAGGGACGATTTTTTTAACGTTGCAGTTCAATCGGAATTCGACGCCGACCGACTCACACTCGTCGATGAGCATATCGACGATGTCGCTTGCAGAGTGATCGCAAAAGAGCTGACCCAGTTTCTTCTCGTGGTATGGGATGCGATGTTTTTCAATCAACTCGATAAAGTCGCCTGGCGTATACCTTGCCAGTGCTGACTTTACGAAATGTGGATTGTCCGAAACATATGATTCAGGGGCTGCGTATAGATTGGTGAAGTTGCACCGACCTCCGCCCGAGATCAGAATCTTTTTGCCGATGGTATTGGCGTGATCGATTACGACGATACTTTTCCCTGACGCGGCGGCCGTCGCCGCACACATCATGCCTGCTCCACCCGCACCAATTACAGTTGCGTCGAACGGTGTTTGCATCTCTCCTGACTGCTGCCAATTAACTTGCCGGCTGCGAATTATAGCGCAGCCGCCCAATGAGTTTCAGAAACAGACTATAATGGCGGCGAGCGTTTCATGTTATACCCCTGGAATCTTGGCGAAATTCTTAATAGTCCTATTGCTGTTTTTCTTTTCCGGCTTCTCTGCACTTATCTATCAGGTTGTTTGGCAACGAATATTGGGACTGTTTACCGGGGTCGACGTTGTCTCTGTGGCGCTCATCACTTCAGCCTATATGTTGGGAATGGGCGTCGGCAGTCTCTTTGGCGGCAGCTTATCGGAAAGGATCAATCGGCAATCGCATCTGATCTTTATTTTCGCGCTTGCGGAACTGGTCGTGGGAGCGTTCGGTGCTCTTAGCAAGCTTGTCTTCTACGATTTTCTATACGTTGCAGTTCCGCAGCTGGGCAACACCAAACTTCTAGCTTTTTTAGCGCTCTTTGTAGTGCTGCTCCTTCCGACATTTTTCATGGGGTTGACTCTGCCTTTGCTTTCTAAGGCTTTCGTTACGAAGATTGAGGGTGCGGTAGGGAAAATTGCTCTTCTATATGCGCTGAACACTCTGGGGGCGTCAATCGGCTCGGTTGCAGCAGCCACCGTCCTGATTGGAAATCTGGGATACGAATCTGCTCTATACATTGCTGCCGGAGTTAACTTGTTCTGTGCACTTGCCGCGATCTCTCTTGGCTTTTTGACCAGAAAGGATCCTTCAGTCAATTTTGACATCGATACTGCCTGTGGTATTAGTCTTCAATCAGGTGAACCAGCGCTTGGATTCAGAACCTGGCTAGTGATTAGCGCTTGTGCCGGCTTCTCGGCACTGGGGTTGGAACTTCTCTGGTTTCGTTTGCTCAATATCATGCTCAAAGCCAACTCGATGACTTATGGTTGGCTCTTATTCATCTATCTGTTCGGTCTTGCCTTGGGAACGGTTATCGGCTCCTTTCTCGTCAAGAGAAGCAAGAACTCAGCTGCGTATTTCTGTCTTTGCCAGAGCTTGATCTGCATCTACGCAGTGGTCTCCATCTCTTTACTGGTTAAGGAATTGGGTACAGTCGAATATCTTCAACCGCTGTTTGAATTCTTCAGTCGGTACAATCCCATAGAGTTCGACAGAGAAAAGGTACCTCCGTCGCTTTTGTTCAAATTATATATCTTTTTACCTGCTGTTTTAGTGACACCACCCACGGTGCTTATGGGGGCAAGTTTTTGCTTCTTGCAGGCGACCTTGCAGGACAATCTGAAGCAAATCGGCAACCGCGTCGGGTGGCTTCAGGCTGCGAACATTGCCGGATCCACGCTGGGGTCGCTCTTCGTCGGTCTGATCGCGCTGCAGTATTTCCGCACGGCAGGAACCCTGCATATGGTGCTCGGAATCGGCTGTGCGTTTATCGGTTTGTGGGCTTTTATCAGTTTCTTCCGGAGTGCGAACAGTCGATTGAGTCGATGGGGTGCGGTCCTTGGAATTCCGCTCATCGTCTGGCTAGCTGTCGGTCTGGGTGTGCCGACGAATCGTGAGTTGTGGAGAAAACTGCATGGAAGCCACTCGGAAAACTTAATCGTCAGCGAAGATCGTACTGGTGTTGCGGCTTTGTGTCCGGTGCTTGGCTCGGATGCGGGAATGTACCTTTTCCTCAACGGGCAGGGTCATAGCGAGTTGCCTTACGGAATGTACCATACACAGGAAGGTCTCCTGCCGCCTTTCCTCCATCCAAATCCAGTGGACATTGCCATAATCGGCCTGGGCAGCGGTGATACTTTGTACGCCAGCGGTGCCCATAAGAATACGAGAAGCATCATTTGTTTCGAGATCATAAAACCAGCCTTGAATTGTCTTCTTCGATGGAATGAGGTTAAGCACTATCCGCCTCTGGATGGGCTTATAGCAGATCCGCGCGTGCGGATTGTATTCACGGATGGTCGAAAAGGTCTTGACCGCGAGGGTAAGCTCTACGACATAATTCAGCAAGATCCGCTGCGTTCGTTCGATGCTGGAGCCGGCTCCTTGTATTCCGAGGAATACTTCAAGATGCTGCAAAGGCATTTGAAACCGGGCGGCTATGCTGTTATCTGGTCCCCGACCCCAAGGGCGAGAGCTACCTTCATCAGCAGTTTTCCATATGTTGCCGAGTTTGGCGTAACCTTAATCGGCAGCATGCAACCGATATCTGTTGAAAGCGATTTAGTTGTCGAATCCTTCAAGAAAAACAGAATTGAAGGATATCTGGAAAAATCCGGCTCCGATCAAGAGGCGCTGTTAAAGGAGATAGTCAGAATTTACAACAATGTCAGCGGCGAGCGACTTAAGAATTCAGGAGATATCAATCGCGATCTTCATCCGAAAGACGAGTTCATGGTGCCGCAAGTTAACTAAGTTTGGGACTGTCATCACATTTCGGCTAATGTCAGCGTCAATGTGGCTATAATGTTGGCGCATTAGTAAATGGGACAGCAGATATGACACATGGAGTCGCAGCTGAGCGCACCGAAGCGCTCAAGGCAATAATCGGAAAGAAGGTAACCGAGGCATCCAGCAGCTTGACCGGCTTTGCCATCAAGTTCGATGATTTGACTGGTGTAATGTTCGATGCAGTTCAACCCACGAGCCCTTTTGTCGCTGCTAAAGTCGTTGATGCAAGCCAGCTTCCTCGACTGGAGGAAGCTGTCTGTACGGTAGATTGGACCTGGATCAGTGGTGCCACCATTGAAGATGCAAAAGATGCGGGCGCTAGCGTCAAGCTTCAGTTCAATCCGGTAGGACCGCTTACAATTGGCTCGGCTCTCTGGGAAGGAAAACCTTTTCTTTCCTTTCAACCATACAAACCAGCCAAAAAATAGCTGATCAGATCTCGCCGGTTCTTCGACATGTCAAACAAGCTGCTATTTTATGTGGTATCAATCATGGTGCTCGCTGCGTCGGCGGCATTTGCCGACGATAATGAGTCATGGGCGGAAGCCACGGACGAAGCGTTTGCCGCATATGGCGCGAAGGACTTCAAAAAGGCAGAAGAGGAGTTGAAGCATGCTCTCGAAATTGCCGAGAAATTCGGTGAGGGTGATGAGCGCCTCTACAAGAGTCTGGAGAATCTCGCCATTGTCTATTTCAAACGCGGTCAATACGGCAAGGCGGAGCCGCTCCTCAAGAGGGCGTTAGCCTGTCGCGAGGCAAAATTCGGAGTCGACAGCCCGCAGATTGCCGAGGCATTAGAAAACCTCGCTATGTCGTACATGAGTCAGGACAACTTCGAGGAGGCGCAGTCCGTTTTCGATCGCTTGCTTATCATTCGCGAGAAAGAAGGTGGCAAGGAGACGCGCGACGTGGCGAAAATCCTCAACAGTCTTGCCGAGATTCAGGAGCAGAATGGAGCAACGAAAAAAGCGGAAGAGCTTTTCAGGCGGTCTCTTGCGATTCGCGAGAAAGTATGTGGTGCCGATCATCAAGATGTGGCGAACAGTCTCAACAATCTTGCCGGTTTGTACATGGATCGCGAGCAATACGACAAGGCAGAGCCCTTGTTCGCGCGTTCGTTAGCAATCCAGGAGAAGGTTGCTCCGGGCAAAGAGCGGGATTTAGGACTATCCGCAATCCTCACAAATATGGCGGAGCTATATAGCGCAAGAGGTGAATACGAGAAAGCGGAGCCGCTTCTGACGCGGGCGCTTGCCATTGACGAAGCTGCGTACGGCAAGGATCATCCAGCCGTCGTGAAGACATTGAGCAGTTTAGCCTGTCTGTTTATTGACGAAGGCAAGCTTGAGGAGTCCGTCCCGCTTGTCGAAAGAGTGCTGGCAATCGCAGAGAACGCCCCTGATCCGAACCATCCAGGAATGATCGAAAGTATGATCGAGATTGCGGAAATCTTTGGTAGATCGAGCGCGTACGACCGCGCGCTTCCCGTTAGAGAGCTTATTCTGGCGCTTGAGGAGCGCAATTTGGGAAAAAACAACCCACAACTGATCGTCTACATTGAAGACTATGCCGACGCGTTGAAAAAGGCTGGTAAGAAGGAGAAGTATCAGGAGATAAGAGAGCGCGCACGGGCACTCAGAAGCGGCAAGTAGGCAGTGCTCCGCAACTGGCGCCAGCGCCCGGTGCTGACCTGCATAGACTCAACGAACTTTCCTCTTGGTAAGGGTACAGAAAAGTCACAATATCCATAGTATGAATATATTGGTGATTATGTCGGATTAGACGACGGCATGGTCAGTCGCCTGTGTTTTAAACACACGACGCTTACTAAGAGAATTTCTAAGGCTGAGAGAAAGCGCGCCTCTGCAAGGGAATTTCGATCCCCCGGCGACTGCTGAGCAGCCTTGAGTTACTGAGAGAGGAAACTCATGAAAAGTGGCGCTTACGAAATCAACGGAACGGCTTTTGGGCTGACATCACCGATGGTGCACTCAGGAATGCCTCAGTCGATTCAGTCATACAAAGAGTGGATCTCGCATCTTGAACAACGATCCCGACTGATGGACAAATTAAGACCAACAACTCAAGATGAAACCTTGGATTTCCAACCGAAGCGAAGACTTCGTCGCTCAGAGCGCATAGTGGCGATAAGCTCTAGCAAGTTGAATGCATAAGACTCAACTTCGAGCAACAGCAGATTGGTCGTCTAAAGACTAGAAGCCGCTCTATAAAGTGCTTGAGTAGTTTTACTCCGGGAGGGTTTCTTCCGGAGCGAGACACTTTGCTCGCCTTCAGGAATTTCTTAGTGCCTGCACGGTTGGTCCGGAAGTACGCGACTGCCGATTTCCGAAAAACATCACGTGTTTATCCTGCATGTGCGCACAGTTTTTTGTGGGAAGAGTACGTATGACATCGTAGTTCCACCAATCGTCCAATCGGTGTTAATTCATTATCATTTTGGCATGAAGGTTGCGAATGCAAGTTTTTTTTGAGGAAACCATTATGAATACCGATTTCTCTACTGAATCCGTTGCAGATTCTTCGTTGAACGAGATCGAAACTCAAGAGACTCAGAACGAATTGAATGAAGAGCCGATGGCTAATTGCAAGAATGGCGTGTGTGAATTGAACTGGCACCCAAAACGACCTCAAGCTGCATAAGCAGCGGTGCCTAACGGCTGGCGAATGGCTAAGTAACTAAAAAAGCCGGGACTGTAGATCAGTTGCCGGCTTAAGACTTCTTTGAGGCAATAATCTTGCAAATAAGGTACCTTTGTCTCGATTCCTTTTCACCCTCAAGATATGAAACTGATTTCGTCCGTTATCAGACCCAAATATTTGCCGCGTCTGACCACTGCATTGAGACGCGGCAATGTGCCAGGCGTCACCGTCATGAAAGCTCAGGGCTTTGGCCGAGAGCAGTTTGAATCCGATGTCGAGTTGGTTGGGTTTCTGACGGAAAGGGTCAAAATCGAAATCGCCATAGAAGACGATCAAGCTATGCGAGTGGTGAAATTGATCAATGATGCCGTCGGGACCGGGAGAGAGGGCGACGGCGTTATTTTGGTGTGGGATTTGGTCTATGCCAAGCGAATAGAAAAAGCAGTCACAGATCCTGGGGTCTAATTTTTAACAGGTTTGTAGAGAGGGATCGTCACTTCGAAAGCTGTGCCTTTTCCGACCGTGCTGTCGACAGTGATTTGGGCTCCATGCATCGTGGTGATTGCCTTCACGATGGACAAACCGAGACCGCTTCCGCCCATGTCTCGCGACCTCGCTTTGTCGACTCGATAGAAGCGATCGAAAATCTTCGGAATGCTTTCCTCTGGAATGCCAATGCCGGTGTCCGAGACGACGATAGTAGCGCTCTGATTGTTGGTTGTTAAAAAGACGGCAACCTTGCCCCCTGTGTCTGTGTATCTCAGTGCATTTTCAAGAAGGTTGGCAATCATGCGGTGAAGCGGATCCCTGAAGCCTCGAACTACCGGATCGCCCTCGATGTTGCAACTCAACGAAATTGATTTCTGTTTGAACCTATCTGTGAATTCGGCAACTACGTGCTCGACTAGGTTCGCCACTTCAATTTTTTCGTGCTGCTTGGTCGGTTTTTCCGACTCCATGCCGAGCCTGGTGAGCAGCATCAGGTCTTTCACGATTATGTTCATGCGTTCGACCGCTCTGTTAATAACCTCCAGTCGACCTTTGAGCGCATCCGGATCATTGAGCTCTTCACTCATGTTCTCCGCGGTGGCTCGGACTGTGCTGATAGGTGTATTGAGCTCGTGAGCCACGTCGGTAGAAAATTGTCGCAAGAGTTCGTAGGAGTCGAAAATCGGCTGGGCTGCTTCCTTCGAATAGTAGTATCCGACAATGGCAAGCAAGGCAAAACCGAATAGTGTGATACCGAAAATGGTGATGGCAAACTCTTTCAGCAGGGCATCCCTTCGTGTGGTCGGGAGCTGGACTTGGAGATAACCGACCATCAGACCGTTGATTATCAAAGGTACCGATTTTGACCTGTAGGTGTAGGGCTCGCCTCTTATCTCCTGTGCATTAGCAAAAAGACTGGCGCAATGATAGTCGCCGTGCGCTCCAAGAATCTTGCCTGTGCTGTCGAAGAGTTGGTACGATGCCAACGGTCTGAAAAACTGTGAGCTCAGTTTTGTATTGGCGGCAAGCCAGTGAAACTTCTTACCGTCGAAATCCAGAAGTTGAGACTGCTCCGCGAGCAAGGAATCAAGCTGATCATCGAGCGCCTCATTGAGACCTCTAGAGAAAAGGAACAAGCTCAGACTTGTCAGGCACAAATAGACGCAAAGCGCCAGAATGACGAACTGAGCTGTCAGGTTCCAATTGAAGAATTTCATTGTGTGTCAGGCTCGAATTTATAGCCGACCCCTCTTACGTTTTGAATGGACTTCTCATTGTCCAATTTCTTCCGAAGAATTTTAATGTATGTTCTGATTGCATCGGTCGAAATCAATGTGTCGGACGGCCAAACCCTGTCTATTAGGGCGTCGGCGCTGAATACTTGTTGAGGGTGACGCATGAAGAATTCGAGTAGGTTAAACTCTCGTGGTTCAAGATGAACCTCAACACTACCCCTGGTGACGGTTCTGGATATCGGATCGAGCTCGACATCGCCTGCCGTCAAGACTGTTTTCGCCGCCTGCGAACTCCTTCTTAATGCCGCGCGCGTGCGAGCCGACAGTTCGCGCAACGAAAATGGTTTCGTGACATAGTCATCGGCACCTGAATCCAGACCCTTTTCTTTGTCGTCCTCAGAATCTTTTGCCGTGAGCATAATTACCGGAGTGCGATTGTTGCGTGAGCGCATCTGTTGCAAGACTTCCAGACCGCTCACATGCGGCAACATCCAGTCGAGTATCACAAGATCATATTTGGAGCTTTGCAGATGACTGAGCGCCTCGTTTCCCGAGTATGCGACCTCAATCGTATGCTGCTCGCGTTTGAACCAATCTTCGAGCTGCTTCGCTAGATCTCGTTCATCTTCCACAAGAAGAATTTTCGCCAAGTCCCTTTATCTCCAGCTAACCCCAGCATCTGGGTCTAATTTCCCCTTTCCCCAGCTACGAAGTTGCAAAACTAGCGAGCATCCTTCATGCCGGACGAGAGCCATCATATATCGTCCTGCTAGAGTCAGGGAGTGGATGAGAAAGGCAGACCACGACGTCAGTATTTACGCGGTGCTATCAGTGATTTTGTGTTTCTCAAAATTTGTGTAAAGGAGGACCGTCTGTGTTCGAGTAGGAGGGCGAAGAACTGGGACCGCAGGCGTCTCTTAGGATTCGAGCATGATTGCAGAGACTCGAGCTGGAGTTGTTTAGAACCTCCGACTGGCTCATGTTCGAATTATCGCTGTGCCGGCGAGACGCCGCGGTCCCAGTTTCCTCTTCAGGCATGCGGAACAGCTACTTTGCCGCTTCACGAATTTTCGAATGATAGTTCAGCATCGAGGAATGAGTGATGCTTGCTCGATTGTTTCGTTAGTTCGAATCGGTAACTACGCGTTGATCGTAGCTTTCTTACTCTTTGCTGTCCGCTTCTGCAACGTATCTATTTCAGCCAGCTTTGCTTTGGCCTGCATTCGTTTTTCCAGTTGCTTAGCAGTAAAAGGGTAAGAGCACCAGCCACCTCCACCGGTGGGACAAGTCGCAAGCATTGCCAATTCAGGCTTTTCGGATTTTTTGCTACCACGTTTTGCAGTGGTAGGCTTGCCCGTACTTACTCTCATGGTTACTCCTCATTGGTCTCTCATGTTCTACCCTAGCACAAATGTCAATCTTGGCTAGTCCTAGACATATGCATGTGTATTTCTGAGGGGTCAATCCAGCTCAACGCCTATATCTTCGTTCCATAGTGATGGATGCTCATCAGCGAACTTCTTGAGCATCTCAAAGCATTCATCAAGGTCTAAATCGACAACGGTCAGACCATTTTCTTCCATCCAATGTCGGGAGCTCGCAAATGTGCGGTTTTCCCCAGCAATAACTATTGGAACTCCGAACTGAATCGATGCCCCGGCACACATGGCGCACGGCATCAAGGTGGAGTAGAGTACCGTGTCCTTGAAGGACCGCAGCCGGCCTACGGCTCGCAGGCAATCGATTTCAGCATGAGCTGTCGGATCTCCAAACTGAATCCTTCTATTATGGCCTCGTCCTATAATCTTTCCCTTTCGAACCAACACAGATCCAATAGGGATTCCGCCCTCCTCGAGCCCGTTGTAGGCTTCTCGAATAGCTTCATCCATGAACGACTTGATCTCATCGGCTCCCGGCATGTGAGATGCGTCTCGTTTGATCAAATCTTTTTGCGGTGTTTTTCCTTTGTCCGGCATGGTTTTTTACCATCATTATTGGGTAAGCGGTTGCCATATTTTTACCACGATAGCACTAATTTTTTTGGCTTTCCGGAGATGCCAACAGCAACTGGCGGAAGAACAGTGATCGAACTGTTTAGCTCAAAGGCGATCTCGACCTGCCGTCGGCTATGTTAGTAATCGCGATGGAAACAATGCTGTTTCAATCGCAAGAAAAAAAATCAATCGCTGATTTCGAAGGACTTATGAGCTACGGGTCTGAGTGAGACCTCGGGCCAGGTGTCTATTATGTTTGAATTGAGAGGTTTGTATGCGACGAGATAGGAAAGTATCGAATTTGATGGTGCCAGTTGATGGTAAAACCAAAATCGGATATTGGTTTTGGAACCTGGTCAATCATCTGGTGATTGCGAAGCATTTTCGGAAGTTCGAAGTTGTCGGGTTTGAAAATATTCCTGTGAACGGCCCTTTCATCCTTGTCGCCAACCACTCTTCGCGCTGGGATGGACTGGTTATTCAACGAATTATAAATCGAAGAGCGAACTACATGGTCTCCCCCAATGAGATGCATGGACTCCAAGGTGCTGCCGTGATGAGCGTAGGTGCATTTCCTTCGCACCCGAAGCTCGACCCTATCGGTTTTGCGGAGCGGCAGATTTTGTCTGGTGAACCGGTCGTCGTGTTTCCGGAAGGCAATGTTTTCTATGACGGCACAATTCATAAATTCAAGCTCGGTGTCGCCAGGATTGCGTCCAGTGTCGCCGAGAAGGGTCGCGAACTCGCGATCGTTCCGGTCTATATCGATTACTCCTTCGATCGTGGTCATTTTGTGAAGGTCGTCATCGGATCGCCAATCTGGACGTCTGAGTTCGCCAACCGCTTTCAACCGCAGTCTCGTGATGGACAAGTCGAACTTACAGAACGTATGTTCAACACAGTCGTGGCCCTGAAAGACGGCAATGCCGAAAGACTATCCTCACCCAACGAACACCAACACGAATCCCTCAGGTGCTCCGCCTAGCACCGGCAACGGTATCAGTATGAGCTTTCATCCCTGACTCATGACAGAGAAGCCGGCGAATCAACCGCCGGCTTCTTCATTTGTTTTTTTCTGAATCAGGCAACCGACTCGATTGGAAGATTACTCCGATACAGAGAAGCCTTGCGTTCCATTCTTGTAATTAAGGATAGCTGCCATTTTAGACATGTCTCCGATGATGCGGCGCTCTTTGACGCCTGTGGAGGCTTGTCTAAGGTCAACAATAACGTCGTTGGCCTTCATAACGGATTCAATCGAAATCTCGCTGATTGCCAGGTGTCCATTCTCGAGGACCTTGAAGTGGCGTCTCGCCATTCCGTCTCTGGGACGCATGTCGGCGCGGGTCAGCTTCTTGTCACCGGCGACCATTTCGAAACCGGGCTGGACTACAACTGTCGGATCGGCTGGCCCGCCGAACGGACCTTGGTTAAGCTGGCACTTCAGTCCATCACCGGAAGCATCCAGGTTGATGACCCGAAGAACGCCATTTTCAAACTTCACGAGCACATCTCCGTCGGAATTGATTGATATCGCTCCGAACGGGACTTTGACCAGAGCTACTTTCGATGGTCGCTTCACCGAGACGAGCACTTCGCCCTTCTTCAGTTTGACTATGAAATCGTTCTCCATGACTTTGTCGGATCCAAGCTTTTCCTTGACCAGAATGCCTGTCGGATTTCCAGTTAGCGAGGATTCCTGAATGAACTTGTTATCGGGAATCTGCTGTATGCCATTGAGTGCGACTGTGCCGCCGAGGGCTGAGTTTAGAATCGGGTAGTTGCCTGGAAATGACGACAACGAAGATTCGACGTCGGTCGGAACCACAACCGGAGGTGAGAACGTCGGGGTTATCACAGGCATTTTGGGAACATCTATGCTCTTTACATTCACCTGAGGGGTGGGATCGGGACCATATCCCGGACCAGCCGTCAGACGAGGGGCAAGTGTGCCTGCAAGGACGAAGGTCAGTACGATCGAGTAGACCAGTACTCGGGCTAGCTTCTTTTCGTTACGTGCTTTTTTGTTATCTGACATGTCTTATATCGTCTTTTAGTAAAGGGGCATTCTGTGCGTCTACCTGACTTCGATGACAATTAGGAGGACGCCTACCAAGCCAGTTCTTAGTATAAATCGTTTGATCACCATTTTGGTACATCACGACAGTTCTGTAATTTTGATAGATGTATAGAGGTAAACTGTAGTGTACTTTTTGGGGGCTATTAAAAGGGGTTAGCTTTTCCAAGAATTGTCAGGGGTGGGTGGCATGAAACCAAGTTATTTACTATTTGTTTTGGCAGTTTTTTTGGCCGGGTCGGTTACAGCCTGCACTAAGGTCGAGAAGTCTTCTGACGGGGATAATGCCACGACTGAAGCCGAGACGTCCAGGAAAGCGGAGCCCGATTATTCCAAGCGCTCTGTCGACGAAAATAACAAAGACGGCATGGCTGCGTTGCAAAGCGAAGATTTCGAGCGTGCAGAACGCATCTATCTAGCCGCGCTCAGGCAGGTCGAAGGTATGAGGGGGCAGGAGGCGAGGTATGCCATGGTTTTGAGCAACCTGGCAGCCGCATATGAGGGTCGGAAGATGTACGCTCAGGCTGTGCCGTTATTGAACCGGGCACAGCGTTTGTTCATTCGCGCATATGGACGATTCGCAGATCCTGTTTACGTCACGCTTGGAAATCTAGGCCGCGTGCTCGGCAAGCTTAATCGCTGGGAAGAGGCCGCCACCGTGTATCAGACGGCGACTAATCTCATGGAAGAAGGCAAGGCGACTAGTAAGCCGATATACAAGGATACGCTTTCGAAATGCCTCCAGGCTTGGCAGAGCGCGAGGAATGCTCATAAGGCAGCCAAGATTGAGGCAAAATTGAAAGAGTTGAAGTAAGATCGTCCGGCTTTTCCGGAAAGGCGAACACAGTGGGAAGTCAAACAACGAAGCGCATTCTGAAGTCGTCGATGATATCGCTATTGGTGTCAGTTCCGCTTGTTGCGCTCGCTGCTCCTGTTGGAGCTGAAGTGATTCGATCGCTCGAGGTCACGATTCAGACTAATAAAGACTCAACCGCTTCCGTCAGCGAGCGCATTTACTATGATTTCGAAGATGATTCGAGACCGGGAATTCTGCGCAATATACCGGTTGTCCTGCCTCGGGGGGGCGGTACGTATGAGGTTGATCTGCGTCTCGTAGATGCCACTGTGGGTAATGGCGTCCCTTTGAAAGCCAAGTTGATCAAGAGCGGTAGCGATGTCCATATCGCATTGGGAGACCAGAAAACAGTCTTCACTGGCAGACACATTTTTAAGCTCAATTACGACCTCAGGCGGGCAGTCAGCTTTGTCGACGGGATACCTCAGTTCTACTGGAATGTGACCGGGACCGAGTGTCCGGTGGCGATTGAGAAGACATCAGTCAATCTTTATCCGCCCCGCGCGGTTCATACTGTAGATGTCAAACAGCAGGCATTTCTCGGTGTACCTGATGGTTCGCTGACTACGATGGAGCAACATCAAAGCATCGGATACATCGAGTATGACTGTGGTCCGCTCAATCCGGGGGAAGACTTCGTTATCGTTGCGCAATTTCCCAAAGGCTCGATCAAGCCGCCGACACCTTTGTTGGAATGCGTTTTCTGGCTGACGGACTGGTGGCCGACCCTGCTATTTCCCTTGTTCACCGCATTCGGTGTGACCTCAGTTTGGTGGACGCTTGGTCGCGACGCGAAGAACCTTGAGTCTGTGCCGAAGGAATGGAATCCTCCGACCGAGGTCACTCCAGCCGGAGTCGGCACCATATATGATGAGGAGTGCGACCCCATAGATGTGGTGGCAACCCTGGTCGACCTGGCTGAGCGTGGTTATCTCACCGTGCGCGAGACAGAGAGGCAGGACATGACTGGCTTTGGTGATGCTCATTATGTTTTCACCAAAACAGAAGCGACAGTAAGCGATGTACCATTGAGACCGTTCGAAGCGAAGTTCTTAGATAGTCTATTCACGCCAGGCGCGAAGATCGGAACTGAAGTATCCATATTCGATTTGAAAACTCGCTTGTTTGAGAGCATGCCTAGAATGAGAAGCGACATTTATGAATCGCTCACCCAGGAAGGATACTTCCAGCAAAATCCCTCCACGATCAGGAAGGACTACGTGGGTTTGGCTATATTTTTGGGTTCTGTCGGCATGATGCTGATCCTGATCTCAGCCAACGAGCTGGCATATGCCGCTCTGGGAATTGGCATCGTAGGCTCGGCCGCCATCGTCGGTTGTTTTGCTTTCGCAATGCCGGCACGCACAGCCAAGGGAGTGCAGGCGCTTAGGCGTGCACTTGCGTTTATGCATTTCATAGCGACGGCTCCGCCCAGAACGATTGAGACGCTATTCGAGACTGATCCGACAGTATTCGGTCGGCTTCTTCCATATGCACTGGTATTGGGTGTGGCCGATAAGTGGTCCGAAAAATTTCAGGGTGTCATGGAACAGCCCCCAGCCTGGTATCATCCTTTCGGTTATCCGGAGGGTGACTATATCTTCACCCCTCAGAAGTTTGTCACCGATCTGGGCGCAGCTTTAAGGATGATGGAGGTTATGTTGGTTTCCAAGCAAAACTGGCACGAGTTCAAACCCGGCCAGAAAGCTCCGGATGCCTAAAAGCATTAACCTGTCTGGAATTTGCAACAATTCAGAGGATTTAACCGTCTAAAGTGGCGAGAAGCCGCGTAAATGTGGAAAATGGCTTATAGGCTGATCTCTCGTTTTGCTGGTTTGTTTTTAAGGAGTAGGGTTGTGATGTCAAAAACAGGTGCTGTGAGCATGATGTCAAAATCAACCTCTCGCATTCTCAAAGGGTTTTATCGACGTGCACTGGTCGTTCCGATAGCGCTGACGTTGCTCGGCTCGGTCGGCACCCCGGGACAAGCGGCGATGGACGCGGATGATGTGGGATTTTACGGGTCCGTAATGGTGCAAAGAGTTGTCCAGGCTGCTGCGTCCTCTATGAGGAAGGGCGATTTCGGGGCTGCGCAGGGCGATTACAAAAAAGCGATTGGTATGGATCCTCAGCAGGAGGATTTCTATTTCGGATTGTATGAGTCCAGCCACAAACTGCAGCAGTGGGATCAAGTGGCGCTTGCTCTTGAAGAGCTTTTCGACAGAAATCCTAAGCTCAAAGATTCAATGTTGATTGAGTATGGTGAGTGCTTGTTCCACCTCAACCGCTACGACGAAGCCGAGGTCATACTCAAAAAGGCCCTGACAAAAGTGGCTGAACCTTCTCTGATGGAATCGAGACTTCACCGATTGCTTGAAAAGAGCACCATCGTTCACAAACCCGAAGTCGGCACAATTGTTGCTTATAAAGAACCTGAGAAATTTGTGCGTCCGGAGCGTACCGAAAAACTTGCCGTCGAGGAAGTGGACGATCAAAAGTCCGAAAGGGCGCTTACTTACCTCAACGCATTCATGAAGTGTGAAGGCGTCTACATCGCCGAATATAAGGGGTACGAGCACGAGGGTGACGTCACATTCTTCAGACCGCCCCAGGCTAACTTCAAAATTGTCGAGTACCTCAAGGGTCCACCGCTCAGTCGTACCTTGCCTATCAAATATGTCTTCCACTCCGAACTCGGCCGTGAAAAACCGAAGGATTGGAAGTGGTCGGAGAGTTTGATGCCCGCAAAAGGCTCGAAGTGGATCATTTTCATCGACAATTGCGTTCCAATTGCCGGCATGTTCGAGACCTTCCATGGTTCATTTGGCAGGCAAGAATGCAACGAGAAGAATCTCGACGAGCTTCACAGAATTATTCAAGAGCACCAGGGTCAGACCAAGTAAGTGATTCTTGAACTGGTACCTTGAGGAGGATTTTAAATGTTCAGTAGAGTTGTGACGACTGCAATAATTCTGTCGTTTCTAACATCGGGGATGAGTCACGGGGCGGCAAGCGCAGCGGACGTTGACGCAGCCGAAATTTCTAAAAGAAAAGAAGTGATTCATACCTGTTTGCTCAATATCTATCTTGCGCAGAAAAAACGAGCGCAGGCACTGAGCGAGTACCAGGTCATTATTGGCTTGAAACCTCAGGATCATGCCTTACGCTTCAAGTACGCACGATACATTGCTAATGGCGGCACTCCTGCCGATATTCTCAATGCGATAAGTCAGATCAGAAAATGCCTTGAAATGGATCCGTCAAATCCAGAGTACAACGGTATTATGGGCGGCATGTATTTGAAGCAGAAGAATCCCAGCGAAGCGCTCAAGTGGTTGAAGAAGGCTGTCGAATGCGGCGGCGCTGATTATGTCAAGCCGTACGAGGACACCTTCAAGTACATGAAGGATTTAAAGCGCATCGACGAGATCAAGAAAAAGAACGCGGAATACAACAAAAAACAGGCCGAGCAAAAACAGCAAATCGAGAAGCGAAAGCAATCGGGTGGCGGCGGAGACGACGACGACGATTGGTAAATTCCCTGTTGCACGACATTTCGATGCCTAAGCATGGGCATTTTTTTGTTTTGAAACCGATGTCGAGAATTTGATGTGGTCGGATGTGAGTCGGATGGTTATTCCTAGGAGGCAATAAACGGACTCCTTCTCTGTAGGGAATGACGTGATACTACTCTTAGTGGCTTGCAGCGGCTTCGACTTCGCCTTCTACAATGATGCGATTTCGACCTTCTTTTTTTGCGCGGTAAAGACGTTTGTCCGAGGCTTGCACCAGTTCGAAAATTGATTCGCCGTCGTCCGGGAAAGTGGCCAGACCTCCGCTAAAACTACAGAAGAACTCCTGTCCATCGTCGCTCTTAAAGGGCGTCTCGCGAAACTCTTCCAGAGCACGCGTGACAGCTTTGTGAATAATCTCCTTCTTCTCTCGCCGGAAGGCCAAGATGAACTCCTCACCACCCCATCGCCCTCTGAGATCATCGACTCGAAATCTTCTAGATAAAAGCTGTCCGAGTCCAGCAAGCACTCGATCGCCGGCGAGGTGTCCGTGTGCGTCGTTGACCTTTTTGAAGTGATCCACATCCAACAAGCAGATGCTGAAATTGGATTTGATGCGTTGTGACTCCGCGAGAATTGCCGACAGCTGTTCTGAAAACGCTCTCCTCAAGAGCAAACCGGTAATCGTGTCTTTGTCGGATCGTTCTCTAAGCATCTTTGCTCTGTCGAGTCTCACTTTCACTCGTGTCAAAAGCTCTTCGTTGACGACAGGTTTGGGCAGATAATCATCACCGCCACAGCGGAATGCTTCGACTCGTGCTTCGACGCCGGTTTGACCGGTGAGAAAGATGATGGGCAGATCTTGCCAACGTGGAATCAACCTTAGCATGCGGCAGACCTCGAAGCCCGTTACTCCCGGCATCATCACGTCGAGGAGCAGCATATCGGGAGGAAACTCCTGCATCGTTTCGATGATACTGTTCGGATCGTTGAGCGTTCTCACTATCATGCCTTCGTTGCGCAAGACCAGCGCTACGGTGTTACCGAAAAATTCATCGTCGTCGCACACCAGAACGCGAGGTCGTCCACCTTGTCTGATGGCAACGAGGTGGTGAACAGCTTTTTCGAGTGAATCAGATTCGAAAGGTTTATCCAGATAGAGAGACGCACCGGCATGAGCGCCTTCGACGCGGTTCTTCACAAGTGCGTTTCCAGAGATGAAAGCAAGCGGGAGGTTATCGTAGCCTGGCAGTGCTCTCAGATCTCTCGCCAGTTGAAAGCCTGTCTCAGGCGTCTCAGTGATGATGTTAATTAGGGCGGCATCGAGAGGATAGATAGCAGCCTTGCTGAGCGCATCGTCTTGGGTGGTGGCTTTCACAATCTCCACCAGCCGTTCTTTGCCGAGTTGCTCGACAATCTCGAGGAAGCCGACATCTTCGTCAACCACCATAATGCGCGCCATCGCAGGTTGATGCTCGGAAGGAGAATCGTCCTCCTTGCCCTGCACCATTTCCATAACATCCTTAGCTTCTTGTTCTCCGTCTATCTGAGCTTCCACCAGACGTCGATCGATCTCGGCCCACATCATGTCGCGCTCATTGTCATTCTTTTCGAGCATAATGACGGCGGAGGTTTCGATAAAGTCCATATGCTCGCCGACTTTACGAAATCCGAGCGAACCTCCAGTGCCCTTGATTTTGTGCGCTTCTCCGCGAACCTCTTCGAGAAGTTCTTTTCTTGTCGGATCTGCTTTCGACTTGTCGATAGCCTGCGCCAGAGCTGTTAGCTTTTCGGGAAGCACGCGCGCATACTTTGACACGAGTGCCAGGAACATCGTCTCGAAGTCTTTCAGTTTTTGCTTCTGCGCTTCTGCGCTCTTGTCATTTGCGAACTGACATTCGACTTGTGCGCCGAACACAAAGGGGATGAGTGGCTTGCTCGCGCTCATGCAGATGTTCCAATCTTTGAGCACTGACCGCACTTCTTGTAGCTCGGTTTTATCGCAGGCCACAAAAACGATTTCCATCTGATGACCGATGTTTCTAATCTGCTCAACCCACTGAATGCCGCTTACATCCGGCAATGGAGAGCCTACGACAATCAGATCAGGCTTCTCATGGTCGACTGCATCTTTTCCCGATCTTCCATTGTCAGCTTGGACGACTTTATGACCGCGGCTTTCAAAGAGTGGAACGATAAGCTTGCGGAACTGTTGATCTTTGTCCAGTACTAGTATCGTTTTTCCCATTCAGGATTCGCCAATTTAGTGATGGTCCTTTCGAGATATACCCAACTCGCCTAGATCAGGGACTGAACTTCCGAAGTTGATGGTCTCGTCTTCTTTGATAGCTTGCCAAATCCGACTTGCTTATTCCGAGATAATCAGCGAACCACAATTGATCCTTCGATGATTGCATGACGGTTTCATAATTGTGCAACAAAAAACGGATGAGCGAGTGACCCTCTTCATCGATATCTATGTCGAGAAGTGCCTTTTTCAGCTCATCTTCGTCAACGTAACCATCACGATTGATATCAAGTCTGTGGAACAGCTCGTGAAAGATGCGCTCTGATTCTTGCGGACCGATCATGTCTTCCAGCGCCGCGGCGAGTTGATGAGCCCGGCGTTCCATAATAGCGACGGTAGGGCAACGTAGTGTTTCCGCTTCCAACCCTCGTTCGAAAGCCTGTCGGCATGTGGCGCGGGCCAGATCGCACTTACCGACGCGCGCATAAAAACCGGCCAATTGCACCCGCGTTAGAAAAGGCATCGCAATCAATTCGTGATATGCGTTCGTCACGACCTCTACATCTAGCGCGTCCTCTAGGAGCTTTGAAGAGCGGCCCTTCGAAAGTTCCTTCATGACAGTGGCGAGATTTTCTCTATATTCGTCCAGTGGAAGCGCATCGGCATGTTTAATCGCCTTTTGGAATGACTCTTCGGCTCGATACTGATCGCCTGCGCTTTCGTATTTCTGAGCGGCTCGACTGTGCTCGAAAGGATCTTCAAGTGCTTTGCCCTGTTTTGCCATTCGAGATCTCCCAATTCAGAATTGAATTTAGAGGGGTAGGTCTTGTCTGAGCGTGCGTGGGTTCTGCCAGCCCATTTCATCTAGCGCTTCATCGAATCCAACACGCATGCGGCTGCAGTAGTTGAGGGCGATGATACATTGCTCGACTTTGAGAAGACCTTCCCGGATTAAAGGAAGGCAGATAAAAGCCGCATCCACGGTCTTTCGGCTAACTTTGCTGGCTGCTTCGAGGATGCCGACCAAGTCACCTCCATGTTTTTTGCGCACTTCCAGAGCTACTTTGATATCTTCTTCCGATAGAATACCGGCCGTCTGTAACAGGTCGAAGGCGGGCTTGAGATTGCGCTTGCTGCCTGCCGGAACACTAACATTGGAAGCCTGTGCGCCGCCTCCTCCTCCTGGACCGGCAGCTGATGGTGGTGCTGCTTGTTGCGGACGTGGCTTCTGAGGCGCGCCTCCTTCTTTGGGCAGCTCTAAGGAAGTGTCATCCGGTGTGAGATATTGGTCGATATTGCCGCCCATGGCGTGCAAGCGCCTCAGTACGTGCGGTGCGCGTTCGGGCGACATGCGCTCGTCTCGGATCAGTTCCTGTAACTTCAACGCAGCTTCGAGCGTGGGCTCGCTAATTAGCCCCGCGCCGGTCAGCATCGTACCCAGGAGCAAGTTTGGGCGTTTGTCGAGAAGATGGTAGTCGATATTTATTTTCGGACCCGGATCAACCGGCGCATTCATCATCTGCTGAGGATATCCAGGTTGGGGTGGATATCCAGGGGGCATCTGCTGCATCGGCATTTGTTGAAACTGCTGAGGCGGATACTGCATTTGTCCGGGTTGTTGATACCCGTAGGGCGGCATTTGCTGTTGTTGCTGCGGCATGTAGCCCTGCATACCCTGCTGATAAGCGGCGGAGTTATATTGTGGATTGGGACCGGAGATGTTCTGTGGCGGATACTGTGGAAGATTTGGGTCCGGCATGGAGCCGGGCATACCTCCAGGCATTCCAGGCATTCCAGGCATTCCTGGCATTGCTCCAGGCATTCCTGGCATTGCTCCAGGCATTGCGCCTGGCATTCCTCCAGGCATTCCTCCAGGCATTCCGCCTCCGCCAGGCAATCCGCCGCCCATCATGCCTCCGGGCTGTGGCAGAGGGGCGGATGCTGGAAAACCAGCGCCCAGATCGCCAGAGTTGTTCTGATTAAAGTTCTGATTAAAGCTAACCTCTTCCTGTTGGACTTCGCCCACCGGCTTCAGCAGATCCGGGATTTGCGTGTATGAAGATAATGAAGTGTTCTTCGGTGCTGACATTACCAGGATGTCGTACATGAACTCCAGGTCTCCCGGAGCGAACGACTGGGTCCAAACAACCTTGTTGGTGACGCCTTGTTCTTGTTCGTACAGTGTCCAGACCGGCTCCTCGACCGTCTTTTCCCATTGACAGGTGAGGACGAATGCGGCTTCACCGGCTTGCCATGGGAGTTCAACCAGGCAGCCTCGCCGGCTTGTCGCCTCTTCGAGCATGAATTTGACCTTCGCCATCGAAGGACACCCTTGCTCGGGTGGAAGCTTTTGCCGGTTAGACGAATGGTCTTCTTGTTTTGGTTGCGGTTTGTACATGTAACTATTTTGGAATCCCGGTGTGTGTTTACTTCTTATCTTATGCCACGTAACAACTGTTTTTTCGTTGTTTTTATGTTCTTGGTAAAACAGCTCATATTCTTGTTTATCAGACTCATCGCTTCTTTGATGCGGTTGAAGTAGCCTCGAATTTCGAGTCCAGGTCTTGCCAACATGACAAGTAGTTGTCCTGGAGAAGTCCAGACTCCATCGCAAATTTTGTCGGTGCGTATACAAGCGAACTTTCAAACATAATCGCCATGGTGTTGTCGATCTTGTGTGGCTTCAACTCAGCGCTTGTCGCCCGGTCGAATGTCTCGGCATCCGGTCCGTGCGCCGACATGCAATTGTGAAGGCTGCCTCCTCCAGGGACGAATCCTTCGAGCTTGGCATCGTATACGCCTTCGATCAAGCCCATATATTCACTCATGCAATTCCTGTGGTAATAGGGCGGACGGAACGTTTTGTCGGCAACCATCCAGCGGGGTGGGAATATGACGAAGTCAACGTTGGACAATCCCGCATACTCGGACGGTGAAGAAAGCACGGTGAATATCGAGGGATCGGGGTGATCGAAACTTACGGTGTTGATCACGTTAAACAGACGCAGGTCATATTTGTACGGATAGTAGTTGCCATGCCAGGCTACGACGTCGAGCGGATTGCGATTAATTTCGGCTTGCCAGAGCTTGCCGTGAAATTTTGCAATCAATCGGAATGAACCGCGCTCATTTTTGTATGCCGCCATCGGCGCCAGGAAGTCTCGTGGGTTGGCCAGTCCGTTGGAGCCAATTGGACCCAGGTGCGGTAGTCGAAACGCTGGTCCGTAGTTCTCACAAACATAACCGCGGGCGGTATCATCAATGAGCTTGACCTGGAATTTGATGCCTCGCGGAATTACGCAGATTTCCAAGGGTGCGACGCTCATAATGCCAAACTCAGTGGCGATCTCGAGCGTACCCTTTTCCGGGACGATCAGGAGATCGCCGTCGGCATTGTAGAAGAAGCTGTCGTCCATAGACCTGTTGGCAGCGTAAATATGAACGGCAGAACCTCTCAAACTAGCGCTGTCTCCGTTGCCCGCAATCGTAACAAGCCCCTCTACGAAATCGGTTTTGGCCTTTGGAATCGGTACGGGATTCCAGCGCATTTGATCGGGTGGTGCCTCAATCTCTTGAAACGGGCGACTACACAAAAGCGTCTTGGGGAGCGGGCTGAACTTAGAATGGACCACCGATGGACGAATCTTGTAGAGCCAGGTCCTCTGATTCTCATGGCGAAGCGCGAGAAATGACGAGCCGCTCAATTGCTCCGCGTACAATCCATAAGCTACTGCCTGGGGCGAATTTTGTCCTTGAGGCAGGGCAGCCGGCTCAGCCTCGGTGGCAAAGTGGTTGCCAAATCCGGATTGATATTGCAAGGTAGTGGTCATTTTTTTCCCTCTCTTGACTATGCTAAAAATCGCTCTGGGCGTGCTTTCGAACAGCTCAGGCACGTGCCTCTCCAGTCCTGATTCCAAGTGGTGGATTGGACCTTCGCCGGCGGCTCCATCGGAGTATGCCGAGCCCTATAAAGAATACCAATGTTTTAGATTTGTGAGCTAGCTATGAGCCGCCGGGGTCGGTTTGTGTAAGATAGTTTCCGATCGATCGAATTATTGTTGTGTCGGTGGAGACCTCAAGTTGAATAGCAAACAGAAGCTCGCCTTTCTTCTTGGCGTAATCGTGATTGCGATTATGGGTTTGAACCCGCCCTGGAAAGAGGCTGGTCCTAAGGGCTTGCCTCTCACCTACGCACCGATATATCAACCGCCTGTGCCTCTGCGTCCCGACCATGGCTTGGAAATCGACCTTGCTCGCTTGCTGTTGCAAGTTGGAATTGCAGCGGTGCTCACCGGCGGTTTGATCGCCGCAAGTGCGCCACCCCCCTCGACTTCCACGTTGTCCAGAGTGGAATCGAAGCCGGCTGATTCCGCTCCGTCCTCTCCTCCGCAACTCAAGATCGTTAGAAGCAAAGGTGATGAGGAAGAAGATGAGGAGTACGATGAAGAAGATGAGGATGGCGACGAGGTTGAGGATGACCCGAATGTCATAAGGCTGCCTTCAGGAAAATCGTTCGGTGAATTTTTGATTGAATCAGAGGATGATCCGGAGTACTGGGAGTCGTTGACCGAAGCCAAAGGCGTTATCAAACTACCCGTTGACAAGCGAGTCCAATTGGAAGTCCGAACCGACAAAAATGTCGATCTGTCCTTCATCTCTGCATTTACACCGTCGTCGCTTTACTCGGTCGACCTGACCGATGCGACTATGAATGATTGGGATTTGGCTTATCTTCAGAAGCTCACGGATCTGAAGGAGCTGGATCTGAGCTCGTCGAGCATCAGTAGTCAGGCGCTGACCTATCTCAGAGGGCTGGATAATTTGGAGAAGCTCTGGTTGGACGATACCAAGATCGACGACTCTGGTATTGAAGCGCTGAAGCACCTAGAGTCATTGAAAAAGCTTTCTCTGAAAAACACAAAGCTCACTGCTGATGGTATCAGTAGGATTAAGGAGATGCTGGTCGATTGCCAGATTGAGAGCTGACTTTAGGGACTAAACCCCGGTTATCCAGAATTAGCCTGATTCGTTTTCATGGCAGAAAAATCAGTTATCTCGAGTTAAGCCAGGAGTTTTCCTACAGTGTTTGACATGACTTTGTGCTGGCACATCTCCGAAATGCGACCAGAAGTGTCACTTCTACTTCTGATTGAGCTAATTTCAGAAGTATTACTACTCATTGACATGACCTAGAAGTCTGGCTCATATTTTCTGGCGTTTTTTCTAGAAGCGGCGCTTCTGACCGAACAAGTTGTTGTTCGTGAAAGTCTAAACTGCTCCAGGTGCAAGCTCCTCGTGCACCACAATACCCATTCCCGGATCCAGATCGAATTGAGTGAAGTCTTGGAACTGGTCAAGTCGAGCTAGAACTTCATTGGGTTGCAGCTTACGGAGCCGGTCACAGCTAAACTGCTCGACCGTGAACGATGCCATGATAGAACCGTATACGATGGCGCGCCTGATTGTTGCATCATCTATCTGGTCGGCTTGCGAGAGGTACCCCATGAATCCGCCTGCAAAGCTGTCTCCTGCGCCGGTCGGGTCGAACACGTCTTCCAGCGGATAGGCTGGGATTGCAAAGTATGAATCCTTGGTGAAAAAAGCGGCGCCGTATTCTCCGCGCTTCACCAGAAGCATCTTCGGACCCATTGATAAAACGCTCTTTGCCGCCTTCATCAGGTTGTGCTCGCCGGTCAACTGTCTCGTTTCGGCGTCATTGATGATCAGGGCATCGACAACTTTGATTGTCTTTGCGAGTTCGTCACGCGTGGTATCAATCCAGAGGTTCATGGTGTCCATAGCGACGAACTTCGCATTGGATTGCTCTCTTACTTCCCTTTGCAGAGTCGGTTGAATGTTGCCGAGGAAAAGGTAAGGCGCATTCTTGTGTTCATCGGAAAGGGTAGGCTTGAAGTCGGCGAACACGTTGAGTTGCGTATCCAGCGTGTGAGCAGTGTTCAGATCAAAGCCGTACTCGCCGGCCCAGAAGAAGGTTTTGCCGCCTTTGATTCGAATTAAACCGCTCGTGTCGACCCGCCGTTCGTGGAAGACAGCTTCGTCTTGTGCCGTGAAGTCTTCTCCAATTACGGCGACCACGGCTACGTCGGTGAGGAAGGATGCGGAGACCGAGAAGTGAGTGGCAGAGCCACCCAGGCATCGCCCTCTTTCTCCAAATGGGGTCTTGATTGAATCGATTGCAACGGAGCCAACTACAAGCAATGATGACATTAGGCGCTCGTCCTTATACTAGTTTAAACGAAAACTGTTTCGAACCTTCCGTCGGGAAGGTGGCTGCTGAGACAGATGCTAAACAGCGTAACACGAGGAAGATTCAAGAAGGGCGCCCAAAGGGCGCTTCGGAAATAAAAATCATGCAATGAGTTATCTTATAGACCTCTCGAATGCCGCCACGCTCTCGTTTAACGCATATAACCAAGTTGAGAAAACTCTCAATCTGATGTCACAGTTCTTGTAGCATCAGCCCCTGGCTAGACGTCGGAAAGAACGGCATATAGAACTCCGATCACGGAAAGATCGAAGACCATATGCCAGAGAATTGCTGTGACAAGCGTCCTCGTTCTCCTGAACACCCATTCGAAGAAGGCTCCGACGAAAACCAGCGCGATAAGAATCAGCTCGGTTACACCGGGATTGAAAAAGGCGCTGAAAACCACATAGTGCCAAGAGGCAAATGCGATAAATGTCCAGAAGCTACCTAACCGAAACTGCGGTCGATTGTATCGTCCCAATTCCTGTACGATGAATCCTCGCCAGAAAAGCTCTTCCAAAGTGGCATTGATGAATACGAAGTACACTGCCAGTGGTATCAATAGATGGCGATGAAATCCGCGCTCTGCCAAATGAGAGAGTGCAGTCTCTTTCTCGATAATTGAACTCCCACTCAAGTGATATATTTCAATTGCCATCAGAGGCAGTACCATCGCGGCCACCGCAATGACGAACAGATTGGCACGTGATGGTGTCTTGAGCTGCTTTACCCATGAGCGTCTTGACTTAATGATGCAGGGCAGGAGACAGGCACCATGATATAGTGCAAAACTTGCAACCATGCTCTTGAAATAATACATTCCCAGCCATGTGGCTGGCCACGGAAGTAGGGTTAAAAGTATCAGAAATGGCGCCGGCATCAGGACTCGTTATCAAAGCTCGCGAATATTGATTTTGCCAAACGAATTGCGAGGTGTCTGAAACTTATCGTTACCCATCATGCACCAGTCGAGTTTTGTGTGTTGACCAGCTCTCGCGCGCGCTCGGCGGCTTTCACGACTGCTTTGATGAGTGTTACTCGAATCTTTCCTTCTTCTAATTCCATCAACCCGTCGATAGTGCAGCCTGCCGGTGTGGTCACCATGTCTTTCAGTAGAGCAGGATGTGCCTTTGATTCTAATACCATTTTGGCGGCACCATACATGGTCTGTGCTGCAAGAAAAGTAGAGGTGTCCCTTGGAATTCCGAGCTTCACTCCTGCCTCTGCGAGCGATTCGATGATCACGTACAAGTATGCCGGCCCGCTTGCCGAAAGCGCGGTTACTCCGTCCATCAGACTTTCGTCGAGGAAGACTGTCTCGCCGACCGATTTGAATACGGTCTCGGCGAGCTTCTGATGCTCAGGCGTGGCATGTTTCCCCGCGCACAGACCGGTCATCCCTGCATTGTTGACCGCTGGCGTATTGGGCATGGTCCGGATAACGGGAATCTCTTTTGTGAGTCGTTGTTCGATAAACTTGGTCGTGACGGATGCCGCGACGGAGACGACTAGCTGGTCAGGGGTCAGGATGTCGTCGATTTCGGTGAGGACGCTGTGCATGTTTTGTGGTTTTACAGCAAGAAGAAGAATATCCTTGCCCTGGGCTGTTTTGCGATTGTCGAGCGACATGTTTATCGACAGTTTTTTCTTCACCCTTTCCATCGATTGCTCGTGAGCTACGGAGCCTGAAATATCGGCGGCTACCAGATCACCCTGCTTCAATAGCCCTGCGATGAGAGCTTCTCCCAGTTTGCCAACGCCGATTACGCCGACCTTCTTTCCCTTCAACATGTCGCACTCCTGTTATGACCGTGCAATTATAAGTGAAAAGCCGGCCTCGTTCTGAGGCCGGCTATAAGTTCAGTTATCTCTTTATTACCTGGCGTAAGCAGTTTTTGCCGCTCTGAACATCTGCTGATATTCGGAGTTGCCGCGCAATTGCATAATTGCTGCGGTTGTCTTCAATAGGTGGGAAGAGATCTTCTGTGCTTCTGGATGGTTTGATTTAACCAACTCTTTCAGCGGCTTGACCGCATGGATGGCATGAGGAACCGAGAATTCGGCTGAGAAAGCGGTATGACCGTTGTTGAGCTTGCGGCTCGTTACTCCTCGATAGCCGATCAATTGCGCCGGATTGATATCGGCGAATGATCTGACGTTGTCGCCGGTGATGTAGAGGTGCTGTCCAGGCGACAATTTGATCGAATGACCGGCAGCCGTGACTTCGACGGAGCCTTTGCGGACATCGTCGAGATCATACACGGCTAGTCCATTTGCAAATGCCATTACGAGAGCGAGTGAGTTCGCTCCGACCCGGACGTTTCCGACGGCCGTTTCGATCACGGTATCAATGCTGGGTGCAAACAGTGCAGACCCTCGGAGCAGGCTGGTGCTCTGTTGTGCCCCATCATTTTGAATTGAGCCTGAAAGTGTTCTTCCATTGCTGAGTTTTACTGATGTCGGTACCATGATTGGCATTGCAATGGTGGCACAGCTCGAGTCACTCGGGAGGCCTGTTTGTCGATCACTAACGATTGCTGCGGGAATTTCACCGGAGGCGAGTTCGGTGTCGCTGAGCCAACCCTGTTTGGCTGGTGCAGCGAGGCTGAGAGCTGTCTCGATTGTGGCGAGTGATGAGTCGAGGTTTGCGAAGCCATTGAGTGAGGTTCCGATGTTTGGCATTATCTGACCGGTGACCGGTTGTGAGCTGACCGCCATTGCCGATGGTGTCGCTTCTGAGGATGACGCCGTGGATTCGTTTGTTTGCATGGATGGAATCATCGCTGCAAGAGTCGTCGCCAGGTGATTTTGAGCGGACAGTGAAACAAAAGGCGTCGTTGGTGCAGTCGTTGTTGCCGTCACAGGTGGGTCTGCCGTGATAGTCACTCCGCCACCCAATACTATGGAACCTGGACGTTGTCCGGCCTGGAAAATTATGTCTGCATCGAGGGCGTTCAAGATGTTGTTGGGTGCGAGGGCTGTGATTGTCGTGTCTCCGAATAAGACCGCGCCAGTGCCCATTGTCGTTATTGTGACGTTGCCTGGGTTGGTTCCGGCTGGGGCTCCGTTGAGCGGTGCTGTTTGAATGGTTATGTCACCCTGGCCTGCACCGGTTTTTACACCCGTCAGGTAAGTGGCGACGGTGGTCCCCGGTGCCAGCGTAATCACGCCCTTCGTACTGGTCGAGGCAAGTAGGATCGATACAGGCTGGTTCGTCCGGTTGCCGGGCTCAGCTATCTGAATGATTGAATTCTGCTGAGTGGTTATATTGCCGGTCTTTCCTGCGGCGAGCACGCCGATATTGCCATCGACTGTCACCAGATTGGTGAGATTAATCGAGCCTGTTGAGGCAAGGAAAAAGTCTCCTTCGGACCCCGAATTGAACAGCGTTGTCGGGACCTTCTTAGATGCCAGCGCGACGAGATTTACTTCTCCAGGTGCTCCGTCAGTATTCGCCGACAGTCCTGGCGTCTGCACAATAACTGGGGCCGCCTGAGTGCCAATAAAGCCGCCGCCGGTCGAGAGATCAACTCGAACTTTGGCGCCAATTACATTGTTGGTATTCGGAAAGATGATATCTCCAAGTCCATCGGAAGTGATTTCCACGTAGGAAGTGGTCTTCGTGCTGCCCAGCAAACCGTTTATCGTGATGTCGTCGGTGACAGTGCTACCTGTAGTTTCAATTTTGATTCCGGTTGCAGTCAGGATGTCTGAGTTGACGTTGATCGCGCCGTCCGATACGAGTGAGAACTGACCCTTGGCTGTTGTGCTGACCAAGTTGAGAGTGCCGACATCTTCGTTGGCGATGTAAACATTGCCTACGGCATTGGCAGTCAGGTTGGTGGTGAGCATCGTGAGCGGTATCAAATCGGTGCCAATACTGCCGGCGGTGGAAGTCAAAATTGTGTTTGTTGCGATGATGTCGTTGTTGTTATTTTCGCGAGTTATGTTGCCGCTGGCGGTTAGCGTCGCGGTACCGCCTAACACATCGATATCGCCGCCCAGGATGATATTGCCGCTCGAGGTCGATTTGCCGCCCACAATAAGGTTTGCTGCCGTATTTACGAACACTGTTCCTGTCGTATGAATTGTACTCGACGAGGTAAGCGTGAATGTGCCTGGTCTGCGTACGTTGGTCCCGACGGCGTTGAGGTTCATTCCTGTCGCAATTGTGTTGACGATGTTTATCTCTGGACCGGTTGTATCTACGTTGAGAACGGAGGCTTGAACTAGAATTGGAGCGTCCGCCGTACCGATGCTGGCGTTGCCGTCACCGTTGCCGCTAGCATTGTTGTCATCGCGCAACCGCACAGTTTCCGCCACTAGCGGTCCGTTCGTGACGATACCGCCGATACCGGCTCCAGTCTCTGTAGAAGCCAGGAAAATTGTTCCTATTCTTCCGAATGCCGATGCAATTGTTCCTGCGATCGTGATTGAACCATTGCCACCAACGTCTGCTGTCGTGCGCACGTCGAATGTGTCGAGGTTGCCTGCCGAAGAATCCAGAATAGTGACCGCTCCATCAGAGAGAACGAAGACGCTTCCCTGAGTGTTTGCGCCGACAAAATTAGCATCTACGTTGATTGGATTTCCTACGTTTTGACCAATGTTGCCGAATCCCAGACCGACAACGCCATCGGCAGGATTAACATCTGCAAGGTTAACCGTGTTGGCGACCAAAGTCGCGCCGCCCGGCGTTCTGATGCCGGACGCACCAGCGATATCGCCCGACGAAGTGAGATTGATGAACGCCAGCAGTCCGCTTGTCGCGGCGATGGAATCGCCGTTTCTTACTGTGATTTGTCCGTCACCCTCACCATTGGCGGTGGTGCTGACGTCGAACGTACCTCCATCGCCACCGGTGCCGCCTGGAAGCGCTGCAGTTCCGAGCGTGACGTTGCCGAGGTTGTTGACGAATACGCTGCTACCGCTATTGAGGTTGAGAGTATCAGTTTCGGTGAGCACGCGGGTGGCTTTCTTCGATGCGAGCCCTCCACCGATACCTCCGGTGCCGGCAGTGAGCGTGACGCGTCCAGCTTGAACTCTTCCTTCTCCACTCTGAAAAATTCCGCCGACACCTGATTGTGCTGTGATGATGTCTGCGTTTGCATCACCGGCAAGAATCGCACCGTTGAGGACAATTGTACCGCCGGTCAAGTTAAGATTGGCCGGGTTGAACTCATATCCGGTGACACCAACGCGTGCGCCTGTCGAGTCGTATGTGATTGGCGTGACATTGCCGTCTGAGGTCTCGGGTTGAGCAGCGAATACGCGAACATCGCCATCATTGTTGCCCAGGCTGAGGTCAGTTTGCGTATTGATGATGCCGGTTCTGATCGCGGCGGTCTTTGTACTGGTCGATGCGTTGCCGGCGATCAGTGAAACGTCGCCTGAGTTGTTGTACAAACTAGACGTTTTGATTGCAAGACGCCCGTCGGGAAAGAGAATTCGTCCGTTATCGACGCTGGTCGAGAAAGCGGCGAGGATGACGTCGCCTCCGTTATCTTGCTGATTGCCGCCACCCTGGAGAGTCGAACTCGTGTCAATCAGATATCCCAGATACTTGCTTCCGGTGAAGTCGATGTTGCCACCTAATCCTCCCGTGAAGTTCACCGTCGCCTGGTTACCGGTGCCTATACCGATGCCCGGGACTGGAATGCCTGTCGTGTTTGAGCCACCAGGGTTGGTGACTGTAGCTCCCGCGACCAGTGTGACATCAGTGGCTGGAGTATTGATCGTGCCTGTAGAGTTGGCTGTGCTGATATAAGCTGTGCCTGTCGCGATGATGTTGCCCGCCGCCAATATCGTGATGCTTTCTCCGGCGGTTACAGCTCCGTTGATGATGATATCGCCGGCGGTGTTGGCAAATGTCGGATCTCCGGTGAGGCAGTTGGAGCCCAGTGTCAGGGTACCATCGGTAGTGAGTACATGCGCGGCAAGACCGTCGGTATTCAACTGTCCGCTTATCTCATCTACATATGTGTTGATTGAACCTTTTCCGCCGTGTATGTTGAGCTTGTCGGACAAATAGGTGCCGCCGTTGAGATTGGTGGCGCTGTCATCCGTGTTGGTGTTGTCCCGGATGTTGATGTCGCCGTGGTCGGCGGAGAAGGTTCCACTTGCTCCATCTATATTTAAGTCTGTCGCCAGTTTTGACGTCGCGATGTTGAGATTACCATCGACGGCATTGATCACGCCGCTGTTGCGCAAGTTGCCGTCGCCAACGAATATGTTGAGTTGTTTCGCTGCTGATACCACTGACGGTGTCGCGTTCGTTATAGCGCCGTTAGCTGTTGCCACTGTCAAGTTGCCGCTCGAAGAGATCGTTCCGGTATTATTGAGAGAGTTCTCCGCTAACAACGTCAGGTCGAGGTGGTTGACCGTCCCTTTCATAGACTCGAGAGCTGTGCCGTGGAGGTCGGTGGTTATGGTACCGGTATTTGTGATATCGTCTGCCGATATCATCCCGGACCTTACTTTATTGTCTGTCGAAACACCAAGTATCGAGCCGTTGTTGGTCAAGTCGCCTGCAAAATTTAGAGAACGGTTGTTGTTAAAATAACTCACCGCCGATACGTTTTGAGGAACGACGACATCGCCGACTCTCGATGAAGCGGAGTCGTTAAGTGAGAATGTGCCACCATTTGCGGTACCATTAGCGCTAATCGAGATGGACTGCGGTCCTTTGGCGAGAACTTGTTGAATAGCGACAAATTGCGCTGCAGTTACTTGCTGTCCAGGTGTGAATGTTTCACTCTCCCCGCCGACATTGATTGTGACGTGTTCCTGTCCATCAAAAAGTTTTGATCCCAACTGAATGTTTTTGAGATTCGATGAGAGGTCTAGGTCGAACTGTCGAGAACCCAGACCGGTTGTCTGTCGTGTCACGTGAGCGTTGAACGCTGGCGTAAATCCGCCCTGAATGAATGGATTAAGCGCCGTGTTCGTCGCCTGGCGCCCTTCCCTTCTTGAGAGCTGAATGCGATTTTCTCTGTTTTGCAATCGTGCCAGGCGTGCGGTATCGTCGCCGCCGCGGGCTTCGCATGGATTGGCTGACACAAGGAGGCAGGTGCCTGCTGTCATGGGAAGGAAACGAGTGAATAACAGATTGGCCGCCTGGTTCAATCTTGCGTTGCGCATAGCCTGATGCCCTCCAAAAGCTCACGACAAAACAGACAACCCAAGTGTCCGCTCTGATTGCGTCCACCGGTTGACTTAATTACTCTCAATTGTGATTCGGTTACCTCTGGTGTTGTCACCAGCAATCGAAGTTGAGTTGCCAAACGCCACACGCCTGCCAGTTAAAGGCAGCGTATAGCTTTGTGGGATGATATCCGAAACATACTTAATGTGTCTAGTACACCAAGATGAAATATGGATTGCAAGGTATGCGAAGAAGACCAGGGCGGGCGCGCTCACGAACGTGAGATCAAGCGCTCTGCACGAGAGTAGCGAAATCAACTTTAGTTTGGAGCGGGTTGATCTGAGTGCTTGTCACGTTTTTGAATCTCTTGGCAGCCGGCTGTTTACTTGTCTAGCTGCATGCGAACAAAAGGCGCGGAGTGAGAACTTCAATCATGGCGCGAAGTGTATTCCGATGTCGGAATAGACGCTGTAGGAAAAGGAGAGAGTTCGTCAAGCGACGCCGCTGTACATCTGCCTAGAAATCTAGTTCATCGTCAACACGATTTTGCCTGTTGATTGCCGACCCTCAAGGAGTTTATGTGCCTTGTCGGCCTCTTTCAGCGGAAATTCGTGATGCACATTCAATTTTAGCCAGCCGGCTTGGACGCCATGGATTACGTCGTGTGCACGCATCAGAAGCTCGTTGCGATCAAGCATGAAATTGAACAAACTGCCACCGCAAACCTTGATCGACTTTTGTTGAAAAAGGTTGGGACTGACTGGATCGGCTTTGCCGCTAGCGGATCCGAAAATTACGATCGTGCCACGAAGTGATACCGCTTCGAGATCACCTGGAAAAGTATCTTTTCCCACTCCGTCGATTATAAGTTCGGCGCCGCCATTACCGGTGATGCGCTTTACTTCTGTGACGAAGTCCTGCTCCGCGTAGTTGATGACGTGATCGCATCCGGCTTGCATTGCCAACTCGGCCTTCTCTGCGGTGGAAACCGTGCCGATTACCATTGCACGTAGATGCCTGGCCCACTGAACAAGCAGGAGCCCCATGCCGCCTGCGGCCGCGTGGATCAACACCGGCATATCCGGTCTTGGTTTGTGATACTCATTAATCAAATAGTGAGCTGTCATGCCCTGAAGTGGCAATGCTGCTCCTTGTGAAAATGACAACGAATCCGGTAGCGGTATCAACTTGTCGGCATCTACGAGAGCGGCCTCAGCGTATGCACCGGGCTGACCGGTGTAACATACGCGATCTCCCTTTGCTACCCTAGTTACACCTTCGCCTACCTCTTCCACGACACCTGCGGCTTCTAGGCCTGGAGTGTAGGGTAACTCCACCGGGTAATCGCCGCGTCGACGGTAGATGTCGATAAAGTTGAGGCCGGCAGCTTTCAATCGAACAAGTGCTTGTCCGGCACCCGGTGAAGGTAACGTTATCTCCTTGAGTCTGAGAACGTCTGTTCCGCCATATTGTTCGATACGAATCGCCTGGATCGAGTGTGCCTTATTATCGGTCGCCATCTATTCCCTCTTGCCTTCATTGTCTGGTGCATCTCTAATGAGATCTTAAGCTGTCTTCCGCGTGGAATACTTTTGGGTGATGGCAAAATTTAATAAACCTCATAAGCGGACCATTGTCCAGTTAGCAATTCTCTTTGTTGTTGTCGTTGTGTGTTTTTACCCTGCGCTTGGCGCCTGGTTCGTCGCTGATGATATCTGGCAGGTCAATTTTGCCCATAATGTTATGCATGATGGCCACTACGAGCTCATCTGGAGAAATTTTACGAGCAACTATCTTAAGCTTCCCAGCTTCGGATTCTACAGACCGCTGTTGGGCTTCACCTTTCTCTTCGATTTCTTGCTCTGGAAGGACAACGCGTTTGGCTATCACCTGACTAGCCTCTGTTTATACATAACTACCGTATACCTGTTTTTCGCGCTTATGAGGCGAATGACGAGGAGTTGGCCGGATTCGAATTCCAGCTGGGTTGCATTTTTTTCGGCACTGCTCTTTGCCGTCTCTCCACTCCATGTTGAAGATGTTACCTGGATATCAGGACGGGCCGACATTCTTGCAGGTCCCTTCTTTCTTCTAACCATGGTTCTTCTGGTGATAAACCATCAAGAAAAACGGCGAGCACCCTACTTCATCGCATTGTTTTGTTTCGCTTGTGCTCTTCTGAGCAACGAGATCTCAATCGGCTTGCCGGTTCTTGCCTTTTCGTACTACATGATATGGCCCGAAGAGGAGCAATTCAAGGAGCTGGTTTCCAGGACGAAGCCCCGGGTTGTTGAAAAAACTGACCAGCCACCTGAAGATCCTGCAAAACCCAAAAAGGCACCATCGGCGCGTCAGGTCGCGCACATGGAAAAGGAGTTCAAGAAAGCAAAGCGCAAAAAGAAGCAGAAAGTGCGTCCCGAAGAAGATAAAGAAGAGGAGGCTCCCTCTGAGGCGGCCCCGACAGTGAAGGGTGAAACTTGCAAAACGGGTGACGACAGGCCTTCCGATGATATTACAAATGGTGCATCACCCGATGCTCATCGCTGGAGATTATCCGGCCGTCTCGCGCTCGCTTACAAAAAAACGTGGCCGTTCTTCCTGGTCAGCGCTATCTATTTAGTCCTGAGAATTCAACTTCTGGGGACGCTCTTGGGTGGTTTCGGCGGAAGTTCGGGAGGAGGACTGGATTGGCCTCTCTTACTGCGCTGGTTTAGTTTGAACAATATTTTGCGGTTTCTTTTGCCAATTCCGACGAGTTTGACAACATCGATGATGATTCCTCAGTGGTTTCTTTCTATCGCTCTGGTTGCCTGTGTTTGCATCGTTGTGATTCGTCTGATCGCTCAGGCCAATCCAACGCGATGGCTGCTTTTTGTCGTCACCTGGATGATAATCTCTATAGTGCCTCTCTCCGAGCTCTGGGGACTGGGCAACGGGCTGGAAACAAGCAGATTGTTGTTCTTCTTCACCCTGTCATACAGTGCACTATGGCCGGTGCTTCTTTTTCACCCTCCGAAAGCCAACTCCCGATACAGCCTACCACGCGAGGCTAACACCAATCTCGGTATCACAAGCGGGCTGGTATTTATGGTGATGACTGCAGTGCTGGGCTGGGCAACCTACAACTCCAATCTGATCTGGCAGACAGCCGGCCACGAAATGCAGAAGATTAAGGATGAAACAGTGAATCTGGCAGAAGCCGAAGCCGGTAACGAGCAGTCGAAAATCGTCGTCCTTGGCATACCTAAAGACTACAAAGGCGCACATCAAAATTTCAATGGTTCTACCTTCCACCACTTGCTCAGACCACCCTTCACTGAACACTCGCTGTCGGAAAAAATCATTACTTTCGAGCCATTTATTTTCGGTCCTTATGAGCTGATTAACAGCTCACGTTTTCGTGCGTTGTCGCGAGACGAGCAAATTCGGGGACCGTACGTATGGAGTCGGAAAGATTTGAAGTATCATCCAATAGCTTGGGGTGGTGAAGAAAATCTTCCAGAAGAGTTATCGCTTCCGGTTCGTGCATCAGAGATTTCCAAGGCAGTCGGCTCGACCTGGAGTTTTGATGGGAAAGGAACCAACGAAGTAAGAGGGGACGGTATCACCATTCATAATACCGAGGATGGTGCCAGGTTACAGATTGACAAATTGAACATTCACCCGCTGCAATATGACTTTCTTGACTTTGACTTGAAGGGCACCTTGAAGCCTGGCGATAAAAGCGCGCTTGTGCCTATGGCTATCGGATGGAATTCACTTGCGAGCGATAAAGAAAGACTTGAAAATTGGTCTCTTATTGCGATTAATGTTGCCGAACTCAAGAACGGCGACCATTTTAGTATTCAGCTTTCCAATTTCTTTAAGTGGTACTCCGCTGGAAAGATAACCTCGCTCGTTATCCGGATGTTCCCAGCCGATACAATCGAGGTTAGTAACATCAAACTAGTAAGACGTGACCGCTTGATCCCATATGCTGCCCTCCATGATCCGAAACCCTTGAACACTGGTGAATATGTAATTAAGGACGAAAAGGTAATGTTTGTTTTCGATGGATCCAAAGTTGCAAGCGCTCGATATGCAGAAATCGAGGTGACCAAACCAAACTTCTTTTTCGACAATTTCTTGATGGGCACTAGAGCGAATCCAGTTCATTCGACGCTTAACGTCGATCAAAACAGGGGTGTCGTAGAATTGCAGCCTTCCCTTTTTCCGAAGCCTGCTTATTACGAGGTGAGGGTGCGCTGTCTGGATGGAGCAAAAAAGCCTGCTGGAACCTGGTCCGACCCAGTCACGCTCTTAAAAATTGGAGATGGTCTCGATACGTATGTCTATTGACGACGATTACGCGCCAGATTCGGTGTCGACGACGACGAGTCTAACGATAGGACCAGAGCTGATTGCTCGACTTTCCCTTGTGCAAACCCAACAGATCGCCAGTCGAAAATCAAGCAATGAAGTGCTCCTGCACAACGATGCTGTATTGTTGACCAATCGTTCGGGTGTGGCGATTTTCCTGAGATTCGACGGAAATGTCATTGTGTGGGACTATGACGGACTCTCGGGGGACCGTCGCGATCCGCGTGTTACCGAAGACATCGAACAAATCGCCTTTGGAGTGGTGAGCGGTGCAAAAGAGCTGCAATTACCAGAGCTTCGCGAGCTCCTACCGAAGCAACCTGAAAATGCATCTGGCTGTAGACAATGCGGTCCTGAACGCATCTTCTACAATAGCTCGCAAGACCCTGATGAATGGACGGTTTGTCCTTTCTGCAAAGGCTTGGGGTGGACTGTAGATTCCATCATTTGCTGATGTAGAAGTGCACCATGCTGTTTTGCGCTTTTGATGCGGGTTTCTACCTGCCCGATCTCACGGCGATCTCACGGCGATCTCACTATTCGGCTTCAGCGGCTTGACTTCATCACAATCTGAAAGGATTTGGAAAGACGCGGTCGCAGTGGGAATTTCCGCATCGAAAGCGTTTTTGAGAGTTTAGATTGACACGAAAGCTTCACAATTAGAAGCTAATATATAAAGTCCGCTGGGTATTATGGCTTGGTGCTTGTGTTTTGACCGGCCGCTCGAAGAGGGAACACGCTCTATGTTGAACCGCCTGCGCGCCTATGAAAAAAGGCAAGACGCACACCGACTTCGCCGTTCGCTTACCAATCCGAAGACGCACAAGGGAGACTGCCGTCGTTTTGTCGGTGGCGTATCATTCGATCGAGATATGTTCGGATTGAAAGTTATACTTGCCAGACATATTCGATTTCGTCAACTGTTTCACTACATTCAGGCGAGAGGCGTCACCTGCGCGCTGCATGTAGCATCCGACAATCTCAAAGCTCGAGCCACCCTAATTACTCTGGATGGTCGCGGAATATGTTGCAGCTTTCGCCGTCGAGGGCACAAGCAAGCGACGCTTGGAGAAGGCGCATTCGCTGAGCTCTTGATGGTTCTAAAGGAAGTCGATTGTACCTTTAACCTCAGTTTGCTCAACAATGCCACCGCCAATGGTATGGCTTCGACCCTCTACGGTCAGAGCAACATACGCTCGATGAGTCGTGCGCCACGCAGAACATTCCTCATGGCGATAGATGACCTCAAGTCTACCGGTGGTGCCGGATGTGTACAGGTCGTCAAAGGCAAGGACGAAGTTATCATCACCGCCTATGTATACAAGGGCGAAGCCCGCACATTCGTGTCTGGAAAACATGGTACCCTCGAGAGCTATCAATCCGCAGGCAAACTTTTGACTTCCGAACACAACGATGCACGCTGTGTCACCTGGCGTCTCAACGAGCTGGACAAACTTGACGAGTACGCCTTCGATATCACCAATCTTCGAATTGTCGACTACGAGACGTTTAATGACGGTGAAGTGTTTGAATCGACGGAGCAGTTCCTCATGCCGTTTTTCAAAAAGCCGACATTGATGGACACGCTGCTTTATGACAACTGCAGTCCGAAAGAACAGCATGAGACAGACATCCTCTATTTCAACAATGAGACGTCTCGCCGGTCGGTTACGTCGTTCTCGCACTTGATCAATCCCTTCTGGGGAAGAATGTAGTATTTACATAAATGCGCTAATATATTCCTCCTGTAAATCTCGAGGATATGGCTGCATGATTAGAAAGCAAACTGCCCGCACCCGAAGTCGGGGTATTTGCATCTTTATTGCGCTGGCAATGCTCGTCGTGATGCCGACCTCGATTCATGCCACCGAATCTGGTGCCGCACCCGAGACTGCCGCTTCACTGAATGTGAAATGGGAGGCTCTCGAGAGAAAGGCCGAAGATGCTTTCATCAAAGGTGATCTGGAGTTGTCCCGCAAGAGCTGGCAGGAAGCTGCTAGGTTCGCGGAGCAAGAAAAATCACAGGAACTCAACCTGGCGACAACTCTCAATCAGCTCAATCACCTTTACACGCGCACCGGAGAGTACGAGAAGTCATTTACTAATCTGCATCGCGCCTTGGATATCAGGCAACGATTGTTGAAAAGGGACGACGTGTTGATTGCGGAGACGATGGGTAATCTCGCTATTGTCTGCGACGCGCTTCACAGGCGGCACGAAGCCGAAGAGTGGTTTCAGAAATCTCTGGAAATCAAGCGCGCTGTTCTCAAGCCCGATGCACCGGAGCTTGCTGTCACGATGCACAATCTCGCCAGGCTGTATGCCGGAGAAAAGCGCTACAAAGAGTCGATCGAGCTGCTCAATCAAGCGCTGGATATAGACCAAAAGCATTATGGTGAAAAACATATCGAGATCGTCCGCGATCTCACCACCCTCGGTATCAGTTGTTACGAATGCCAGGAATTCGACGAAGCGATCAAATACCTGGAGCGCGCCCTTGCCCTTGCTAACGAACTGAAGGACGACCGAAAGCATGACCTTATCCCGATCCACCACTACCTGGGACTATCTTGTGCTCACACGAAACAGCATGAAAAAGCTCATAAGCACTACACGTCCGCATTCGAGCTCGGCAAGCACGTTCATGGAGAGGGGCATCACAAGAATACTCCGGCGTTGCTCAATCTCGCAAAGGGCAACGATCAGCTTGGTAAGACCGACGCTGCTCTAGCTCTATACAAGGAAGCTGTTGCGATCGAGGAGAAGCGGTCGCCGAAGGACGAATACCTGCTAACTGATTGTCTCGTCGAATTAGGTCACTTCTATCAGAGCCACAATCAAGTCAAAGAAGCGGAATCGGCATATAGAAAGGCATTTGCCAGTTATGAAACACTGCCGCACGATGCCAAACGCCGCCTTTATGAGCTGCCTGTATCTCTTTCGGCGCTGTTAAGGAAGCAAGGAAAAAATGAGGAGGCAGAGGAGGTTTCGCGAAGGTATCTCCATGTGCATACACCTCATGGAGAGGAACACTTTAAGTTGTAACTACAAGCGACGGGGGGACGGCAACTGTCTGGAATTCTTCTTACCGGTGAAGTTAAGAGCGCGGCTGCTTACGACGAGATGCCAAAGCAGCAAGAGACGTTCAGCGCCAATGCGTCTGATTCCTATCTAAAAGCCGATGCCCAGTCAGGTAGACGATACATCGACCTCAACACCGCTATGGACCGATATCGAGGAGCCTGGCTGTACGGTCAGGAGCACGTGCAGGTTCTGGTAGGTCGAATGAGAGCGGAGTGGGAGCAGTTTTGCCCCGTTCCTGCCGATGTCGAAGATGACGTTCTGATGCGAGGCAATGTCCTGTACAGACAGGCCAACGGCGGTTGGAGCAAATCTCCTGACCAATTTGAGGGTGTGGTGCGAACGTACACCGGAAATGGTGGCGTCCGCTTTTTCGTGGGCAAGACTCAACACACCTTTTACGCGCGAAACTTGCCACAGGGGCACTTGCAGGTAGTGGCCGACCTCAACATCCCCTTGACGCATCGTTCGCCTTCTAGCCCTCTTGTCTCCATACCTCAAAGTGCATCTAGTTCGCCGCCATCTTATTCACAGCACAGCTATACGGCGCCGACGCTGTCCTATCCGTCTTACGACAAAGATCCATACGCTTCTCAGTATTAGGTAGCTAATCACGTGGCGACTCGCCCTCCGTTTTGCAGAACATGTTATGCCGGCATGTTCTGCCGAAAGCTCCTTACCGAAAGCTGCATCAAAACGTCCCGCAAGTGAACGTTTGCAATATTAGTGGCGCCCGGGAAGCCGTCCTGTGGAGCGGGTCTCTGTGGCAGGGCGATTGGCTGGCGGATTTCATCGCCGCGGCGCCGCCGTCGTATTTAACTTACGAAAAAGAGCCTATGCTAGCAGTGCTGCTCAGTTAAGCCCTACGGTAGAGCTGGTCCTTGGCGGCAGAGCGGACTCGCTGCCGGATTCATCGAAGAAATACCATATTAGATATTCTGATTATTGTTTGAAACGTATTTTTGATTTCAAGAGTAGAACGGCGTCGACTGGTGGGTAAGTACTATTTGGACCTCGGTTTGGTTGTGTCTGATAAGACAGTCTCTGGTTGAGTTTGCGATGTATAGACCTAAAAAACATGTTCGACTGACTGCGTTGCTGCATGCTCCCAAAGTTGCAGATGTTCGCAGTCTGTCAGAAGAAGCGAAGAAGGCGAAGGGATGCACGGTCGAGTTACCCTGGCAGAACAAGATGACCGGTGTGAGATACAGTCTCACTATTCGTCTGGAGTTGGCCGGCGGCGACCCGATATGGACGCTGTACGAAGGAGAGGGTGGCAAATCCAGAGTCGTGTGGAGCTCGCCGTTTGATGATGTCGAGCTGTTGTACGACGTTTTAATGCTGTCGATTCCGGAAGAAGTCGAGACTGACTTTGGAGGAGCCCGACCTGTTTCCGCAGGAAGGAGCGCCGCATCAAGGACTGAGACCAATTTGCCTGAAAAGCCGGAGTTCGGCAGTGCTTTTCTTTCTGGTAATGAGAAAATCGAAGTCGGAAAAGCGCCACTCGGGTTTTTCGAGGGGCAGCCTAACGCCCCTATCGACCCGGACAACGAATGGGCGATAGTCCCGCCTGTTGTGCCAGAGCCGGAAGTCAAAGTCGCGCAAGAAGCCGTTAAAGAAGTTGCGAAGATGCCAGAGCCCAAGAAGGCTGAACCAATAAGACAAGAGGTCAGGCAAGAACCACCAAGAGTGGAGGCTCCAGCCGTTCAAGAGCCGGTCCCGGCCGTAACGGCGTCGCCGGAGACGATGAGTGGAGTCCAGCCCACGCTGCCGTTACCGCCAGGTTACCCTCCAGGTTATCCGTATCAAGCAGGATATCAGTATCCGGCTGGCTATCCAGGTTATCCGCAAGGTTACTATCCGCCTGGCTATCCGCAGCAGCAATATCGCTACCCGCCGGGCTACGCGCCTGCAGGTGTTCAGCCAGGCACACAGCCGGGTTATCTGGAGTCCGGTGTGCAAGCGCTACAGTCAGTACCGCCTGTAGCGCCTGATCCTGCCAAACCACGCCCCAACGTCAGGCTCGGGCAATTTCTCGTGGAAGCCGGCTTGGTTCCCGAAAGTACAATCGATGCCGCTCTGCAGTTGCAGGAGCTAGTCAGGTCCGGCAGCCTTTCAACAGCCCAAGCCGCCGAAGCCGTTCGCCGAGCGCACATACGCGGTGGCGCTGTAGATCCCAAGCTTATCGCAGCGCCGTTAACGCCCGCCGACCTGAAGCATCTCGCGCCGCCTCTCGGTCAGATTCTTGTAGAAGCAGCTATTATTCGCGGTCCTGTGATTCGTCAGGCATTGAAGTTGCAAGAGAGCATCCGGTCGGGAGCCATGACCAAGGATGATGCTATCGATGCACTTTGCCTCGAAGTATTCGGCGTTGGCAGAAAATCTCAAGACACCACAGGCGAAACTTCAGAATCGACTAATGCGCTTCAGCTTCTCAAAAAGGCTCAGCTCGTCAGCGATTTCGACCACGAAACGGCAAGCAAGGTCAGAGACAAGCACGGTGGTCAAATCGTCAACATTCTGGTTAAGGCTGGTAAGCTTGACCGCCACACCGCGGATGGTGCCTTGAAGTGTAACGATCTCATCGGCAGGAGAAAGCTGGAAGAAGGTAAAGCGATTATTGCGCTTCACTACTGCCAGCGCAGCCGCATCGATCTCGACTCTGCCTTGAAAGAGCTAGGATGGGAGAGCTAGTTTGACTGACATACTGTTCCTCGGAGTCGGCAATGTGGCAAATGCCGTTGTTCGTCGCGACGGTATATACGAGATACGGTACGGTACTACGAGGAGCGCAAACCGGTTACAAGAGTTGCGCTCGATCGGTATAGAACCCGTTCTCATCGGATCCGATTTCGAAGTGCAATCGAATTCCGGTGCTGAGGAGCTCACCACTCTGTCAGACGCGTCGGAGACGGTTCCTACTATTCAAGACATTTCGCAAAACGCCGATGTCCTCGTAAGTTTTCCTCCAGACGGCTTTTCCGATGAAATGCTTTCGCGACAAATTGGCAATGCAAGAAAAATAGTCTACATTTCCAGCACCTCCGTATATGGTGGCACAACCGGTGTAGTCACAGAGGAGTCATCTGTTGATACATCTGATCCATTGAGCGCGCGGCGGCTGGAGGCAGAGCAAATCTGGCGTTCCAAAGGAGCAGTTATCTTGAGAGCACCTTCTCTTTATGGTCCCGAATACGGTTTGCATCTAAGTCTCTTGAAGGGTGTTTATAAACTTCCCGGAGACGGTTCGCGCTATTCATCTCGTATCCATCTTTTTGATCTGGCGATGATCATCGGAGCTGTCTTTGCGAAAGCAAAGCCTGGAAGCCTCTATGTCGTCGGCGACAAGAATCCCGCCACTCAACTCGAGGTCGTCGAATGGTTATGTAATCAATTGAACATTCCGATGCCTGATTCGGTTCCGATTGAGGAAGTTCATTACACACTGCGCTCCAACCGCCAGATCAACGCCGAAAAACTGACTAGAGAATTGGACATCAAATTGCACTTCCCTACATACAAAGATGGCTTCTTGCAGTGCATTCAATCACGTCATTCCTGCGAAGAAACCAGATACCTTTGTTGGGTCGACGATTCGAAAATACAGGCGTATTTTTTTGAAGAGACAGATTGATTCTGTCGATTAATACACCTATGCGATTTGAAACTGGATCCACTCATCGAAGCACATACCGATGGTCTTGTGTGCTCCGACCATTGTTCAAAGTATTCTGCTGAATGCGGCAATTACAAAAGGGTGTGCTGATTTGCCTAATCGGTAGATCGTTCGCAAAAGATATGAATTTGCCAAGTGCCTCCCTGCGGGGCGAATCAGACCGAACTCGCTAAAACGGCTGACCAAGGGATTCTCAGATATAAATCGATTTAAAAGTGCTTTCCGATATCGGAAAGCGCTTTTAAATCGATAGATCAGACCGTGGCTCGAAAACCTCACCTCAGGCGGTTTTTCAACAGCCATCAACCCAATTGAACTTTTTTGCTCCGGAATACGTTTCTACAAGTGTAGACAGCATGGAGGAAGCGCAAATGGAGAAAGAACAATCCAGAAAGTCGAAGAAAGTACGTGTTCGACGAATCAAGAAGCTTGTAGCTGCATTTAGACGGACGGTAAGAACAGAAGCGGATGCTGTCGCGTACATACTTGCTCTCTATCGTCAAGGTGATGGGTTCCAATGTACGTGCGGCAATGTTCTATCGCACGATATCCGAACGAGAAAGACGAAGTGCGGTGAGTGCAATAGAGATTGTTGGGTTACAGCAGGAACCATGTTTGAGCATGCGAAGAAACTCAGACCCTACCTAGTTGCTGTGTTCCTTCGAACGAATGGAGTTGATTTTCAAAAGGGGGAGCTTGCGGATGTCACCGGAGTCGCAGACTCGACTGCTGATGAGATCATCAAGAAGATAGCGATGGTAATTGTCGATCAGATGACCGGGGACTTTCAGGAGTTCAGTTCGATTGCCTTCCTCTCGATCTTTCGAAAACGTTCCCGGGCAACACCGCAGTTCGCCCACCCTCGGGCAGAGGAGGATCCGTTTGAGATGCAACGACAGGCGAGTTCAGCAGAGATCGAAGAAGTGGAAATTCATGCGCCGATAATTCCACCAGAACATTCGCATGTCTATGATGCGATTCCAATCGACGAAGCAATTAGCTTTAACCGATTGCTAGAAATAACGCAGTTAACTATTCCGAAGTTGAGTGAGTCACTGTTGGCTCTGCAGGTTGATTTCCCACTTGTCAGGTTGGTTCCGGGTGATCAATACAGACGCTTGGATGTCGTTATCGAAGCGAGCAATCGCACGTCTTCGAACGGAAAAATGCAAGAAATAGACTTGTTGACTGAGTACGTAACTGGACTTCATGGAGGCATAGCGCGGAAGTATTTGCAATTCTATGCCGCTAACCGCTGGTGCTCAGCAGAACCAGAACGCTGGAAAAACAATGCACTATTCCAGGCGTGCCTAAAATCAAAACCAAAAACGGGTCGTGACATTTCGGCTTATATTTCCCCTGCAAACATCAAGGTTTCTCCAGCGAAAGCAGCATGAACTTCGACGCGATTCAAGGAAACAAGAACTCCATTGCAAAGCAATGGCCGTCTGTCACAACTCCGCCAGGGCGTTCGGACTCCATGCGAGTGAACCGCTTAGCAAATCAAGATGTCAGGATTCTCCAGACAAGAAGAAAATCAAGCTGCTTGTCCGTATACCGCCGGTACTTCGAGAGTATTGCTCTCGTCCCCATCGATTTCGTGCTTGAGAAGAACTCTTACGACGCACTGCTCTCTGAGTCTTTCCAAGAGGTCTTCCGACGTGGGCGACAGGACTTCTGCATCAATGACATTGACCGTGCCGTCCCATTCGGTCGTTATTGGAACCACCGAAGCTGAAAGCCTCTCGGTATCAATAGCGACCGCGCAATTGCCATGATAAGCGTGTAGCAGGACTTGATTGATACCAGATTTGGTGAGCCTAATTCCAGCGCCTGAATCCATGAGCAGCGCTGAAGTTGTGTCTGCAAAGCACTCGCCTCTCTCCGGGTCCGCGACGAACAGTGCGCAGATCACCTGTGTAAGCAATTCTAGGTCACCGCGGACGATGGCGTTGTTGAAAAACGCGAAAGCCTTTCTTTCCATTTCGTCTGCGAATATTCCTGTTTTGTCCATGATGATACGGTGCGCTAGAGCTGCTTTTAGACGAGGATCAGTGTCCGGATCGTTATATATCGTCGTGCTTGTTTTATCATCGAAGTTCACGCGAAAGACTAGTTGTCGCGAAGCCTCATTGTAGAATGTCGCGGTAGTTGTATAGTAAGATCTCGGCGCGGAGAGCAGATCTGCGCAGTAGGACTGTTTGCTGTCAATGCCATGAGCTTGCAGTTTCAATTCTGCTTTCACTTTTGAAACATCGAACGTGGTAAACATTTTGGCAGTCCTCTCAGTGGTATAGAAACTTCAGGGTTATCCGGCAGACGTCAATACGATCAACTTGTAGCGGCGGTCTTTCGCGATGACATCTGCCGGATTCCCCTGAAATATGAGCGGTTAGGCTCAAATGCTGTTATTTCGAATCTCCTGGTTTGGGTTGTGTGGATGGTGCCGAAGGTTTAAGCAATTTATTGAGGTTGGGAAGAATCCCGCTGTCACCACCACCGCCACCTCCGGATCTGTTCTTGAGATCCAGGGGTCTAATCATCTGCTCGTCCCAATGTTTGTTAAAAGAACGGGGCATGACAATGTCGCGCGTTGCTTCGTCGCCTATGGTTTTCATAACATCCTTGGCGTTGCGATTGATGATCTCGCCGGGCTTCAGCACAATGCTCCCGTCCGACTGTCTTTCAATCGGACGCACTTCGGTGGCACCCGTTGCTGGATTAACTGAAACTGCGGTGTTTCCGCCCTTTTCGTATACAAGTACATTGCCTTTGCTGTCGGTGGAAAGTTCCACTCCACTGAGTTGTTTGTTTAGCGATTTAAGAAAACTCGCAAGCTCCTCTGGTTTGCCCGCAAGTGGCTTTAGCGCCTTGGCAAAATTTTCTGCGTTGCCATCAATAATTGCCGCTTGCAGATCCTTGAGGGTTTGTCTGTCCGCGCCTTTGATCACCGGATCTATGCTTTTCTCGAGAGCATCTTTAGCTTCTTTCCGATCCGCATCGGTGACTTTTCTCATGAAGCTCTCGACATACTGTCCACCCTTCTCGATACCGGTTTTCACGGCGTCGGTCACTTTGTTGCTCAGCTTGTCGATTGATCCCGATCTATCGTTCTTATCCGAAGGCTTGGTCTGCCCGAGTAACTCGTTAAGTAATCCGCCATCTTGTTTCGGTTTTTGTCCGGGATTTGTAGTGTCTGAAGGAGCGGGAGACGAGTCGGACGAAGAGCCGTTTTTGTGACTCGGTTTTGCGCCATTATCTGATTGTGGTGGACTTGTTGAATCTCCATTGTTCAAGTTCTTGATCAGGTCAGCTGCTGCTTTGCCGAAAGTACCTGCGGCGAATTCGTTCGATAGTGCTGTGCGAGCAGCAGAACCTGCTGCTCCGCCGACAACAATGGCCAAATCATTTGCATCTGAGTTAGTCTGAGACATGGGGCGTTCCTCCTATGGAAACCAAATAGGGACCTGTGTAGAATTCAGGTGGCTCCCCAGCCCCTTTACTCAATGTGCTCGGTAAGCTCCCGAGTCTATACTTGCAGTTCAAGCTTTTGGACATGGATTTTTTCATTTAATAAAACACTGAGAATATGCACAGCTAGAGGTTTCTGCGCTGTGCATAACTACCAAAAATATCACAATAATTTCAAAATCAAGGCTCCCCCGGGCATTACAGGTGGTGCGCCCGTCCGGCTGCACGCGTGCCACCTTGGTTAACTGCCTAATCAAATTGTAGAAGCGGCAATTGTTCGAACGGCAAGGCTACTGGGACCAGCTTTCCGCTGGCACTGAGCGAGTCCGAACGCGTCACCGCAGGCGCCGAAGGAATGCTGCAACCGTTGCGAAACTACGCGCATCTCGCTGACACCGCCGCGACATCCGTTTGTGGAAGAATCGAACCTATATAGATCTTGGGAGCTTGAACTTTCTAGTTCGGAAAGGAAACTCGAAAATGGCATTTCCAACCGGTATCTTGATAATGATATCGGCATCTCTGGGATACAAATAGAACTGCTCTCCCGTCCGTGATTCAAATGGTTCTAGCCATACCGGTGTCAGTCCGACTAACTTCGCTTTACTCGGACGAACCAGTCCGGGCAGATCTACCGCCGTGCTCTCGGCCGCAACCAACCCTTCACGCGATGGCAGAACGCCGACCCTCTCTGGTACTATATGCGATATCGCTTTCCAGTCACCGTAAACACCGAACACATTAGGACCCATGAATAGATCGTGACCATTCGGTGGTACCAGTCCGCGCACTGTTCTTGTCTTTTGAATGTTGGCTAGCCAGGGACGTGTATGTGTCAGATCCCACATGTTACGTTCTTTTTGAATCCTATCAATACGATTCGGATCGACAGTAGGAATTTCTTTGTTTTGTGTTTGAATGGTTCCGTGGCTTGCTCTCTCCAGCACAATCCTACCGAGTTCAAACTCCTCCTGATGATCGCCGACGTTTGTTACAGTAACAAGAATCGTCAAAAGCTCCCACAGATCCACAATCGTACAGGCGACACGAATTCCGTGCGCAGACATGTAGCGGAAAGGGAAATCGTTGTCGATAATCTCCTGCGCTCGTGTCGAGCCGGGCTCCCACTCGAACCGAACTTCACCGACTATTGATGGTGGCTGCGTGGTGCTGACTGCTTTTTCTCGAATCTGGTATGACGTCTCATACAGATCATGTGCTGTGTGTCGGTCGCCCAGAGAGTGAAAAAAGAGCGATTGTTCTCTGAGAGTCTCGGCTAAGTCAAGCTTTCGCGTTCCTGGGTGGCGTTCTAGAATTTTTCGCGACATCGCGCATAGAGGCTTTGCATCATCGGCCCAACCATGCTTCGCCATGATCAGGCCCATGGTGTGCAAGCACAATCCAAATAACTGTGTGTCTGTTTTATCCGTGTCTTTGAGAATTCGTATGGCTGCTTCGGCATGTTCTTTAGCCAGCTTTTCCTTGTCGAACTTGAGTTCGGTGTAAGCCAATCCATACAACGACTTGGCCATCTCTTCAGAATTGGAACCAAAGTTGCTCTCTGCTTTCGGCAGCGTCGATTCGTACAGGCTGTGCGCTTCCGTAAATCTGTGCTGCTTCAGGTACAAATCGGCAAGGGCCAGTCTACTCAGCATAAGATCTTTTGCGGTTGTGCCTACGCCCTTGGCCTCTTTGATTGATTTGAGCAGCATCTGCTCTGCTTGATCAAACCGTCTATCGTCAAGTGCACTCACACCGTTGCGATAATATTTCTCCCACGCGGATGAGTTGAAGACAAAGTCGTGGGCTTCGATCTTACCTTCCTGCGGCCGTTTCGATACTTCTTCCTTCAGGGGCGGGACCGCTATAGTCAATGCCTGCTGCGACAGTGCAGGCGCGGCTGTTGCAGCCGCAAGAATCAAACTGGAAATGAGAACGGCTAAGTGGTTTTTCGGCATCACAGTTACTTAAGGCTATAAACTAAAGGATACTAGATTCTAAGAGCCTTACTCATATATGTATCTAACTTGAGCCCCTAGTTAATAATCGCCGGTTCAACTCTTGATGTCTAGCGAATTGTCTATAATTAGCCGCGGAACACCTGTGGTGCCTCTTTTCATCACAAGTTCGTGAGGAACAAATCGTCAAAATGGGGGCGAGGCATGCTGAAAGAGATCGAGTCCATAGCTGTCAGGTCTGCACTGCTATCTCTACTGTTCATATTCCTATCGCTTTTCGCTGCCGAGAGTGCGCAAGCGCAGGTGATTCGAGAGTTTAAATCGAATGTGACGGTTAGTCGCTCAGGCGATGTCGATGTGTGCGAAGACTACGACATATCTTTTCCTGCAAAGGGGCGTCGGACAAAGTTTTACAGAATTCTCCCGGTTTGGTATGAAACGCCGAAGGGTCGTCATGCGGTCGATATACGGATGAAAAACGTTGTTCTCGATGAGAAACAGGACGTTCCATTCCACAGTTGGATCTCAAACCGCTACTTCTACCTTCGAATTGGTGACCAAGGTTCCGTACCGTTTACCAATAGCCACCATATCAAGATTGAGTATCAGGTCAACAATGCAGTCAACTTCGTCAATGGCAGACCACAGCTCCTGATCAATGTCACAGGTGAGCAAACCCCATTTCCTATCAGCAAGAGCACCGTCGTCATCAATGTTCCCGACGGAACGGCGATGACAGCCGTCAAAGCAAGTGGCTCCGTTGGTAACGGAAAGAAGCGCAGGCCTGTCACTGTTACGGCAGGCGGTGCTGCCATCACATTCAAGGCGACCAACCTCAAGCCGGCCCAGTCGATGACACTCGATGTTGATCTTCCGGTCAATTCGGTGGTACCACATTCGGTGCTCTATAATATCGTGTGGTTGTTACAGTGCTACTATCAAGTCTTCGTTTTACCAGTGGGGACTGCGATAGCTTTATTTGCCTGGTGGTGGTTATTCGGGCGCGACCCGGGCGCCGTGAAGGGCGAGGAGGCGACAAGCTGGTATCCGCCGGAATACTTGTCGGCTGCCGAAGCCGGAACATTGATAGATGAAAGCTGCGACTTGCAGGACATCGTGTCGACTGTCATTGACCTGGCCGCTAGAGGATATCTGAGTATTCGAGTGCTTCCATACAACGGCTTTCTCTATCTATCGAATAGAGACTATGAGTTTACTCTTTTGAAATCATCGGGAGATCCACAACTCAGACCACACGAACAGCTCTTTCTGGTGGCTCTATTCGGAATGTCACAAACGACGTATCTTTCCGCATTGAAAGGCGGATTCGTTGAATATATTCCATCGATAAAACGGAAGGTCTACAACGCTCTAATCAACGAGAAGCTATTCGCTCGAGATCCGGAGATCGACCGCAAGAACTTCGTCTCCGTGGGCGCGGTGGTCTTGACGGCTGGACTGGGGCTCATGCTCGCCTCCGCTGCTCACGTGACAGGGCAGTCCGCCGCTCTAGGAACGGCAATTTCAGGCATCATCCTGCTTTTGTCTGCTCGCGCGATGCCTCAAAGAACGCCGAAAGGAGTTACGTCATTAATCCAATTGCGTCGCTTTCAACATATGCTTCAATTCGGCAATCGAAAAGAGCTCGAAAAGCTCGCTGCCGATGACCCTGGAATGTTCTATCGCTTCCTGCCGTATGCCGTAGTTCTCGGACTGGACGAATTCTGGGCAGTGCCCTTCATCAAAACAGTTAAGGACTATCCCGACTGGTACAAAGTCGATCCTCGACTTCTTCCGCCGGCTTTTGAGTCGGTGGACTTCGTCAATCAGCTTCGGGCGAGTTTTTCAGTGATTAATCGTGCTCTCACCGACAATCCAACACCGGCTACCACGACGAATATGGATAAACTCAGAGCGTACAAGAGTCACAACGACTGGTCCTAGCGACTTTTGAAGGATTCGGGAAACAAACGGACGGCTCATACGTCTATTTGTGTCAGGTTATTAAACCGGCTCGCCGCGCTCAACCGGCGCTTGGTGAGCTAAGCGCGTGGGAATAACATACAATGGACCTTTGGTGCTTGCCAGGAGGCTTCGATGTCCAGGATGATAACCAGACAATCTTCCACAAAGGCAGTCGGGCAAACATTCTTCTTACTAGCGCTGACCCTTTCCTGTTCGTTTTTATCCACTCCTTTAGCCTCGGCTGAAGACGGTGGACAAAAGGCTTCGACTAAACCACGATGGCAATCTGTCGCTCAGAAGCAGGCTAAAAAGAGGGCTGCTGCCTCATTGCTTGGTTCACCAATGCAGGCTAAGTACGATGACTATCGCCCTGCTTCCCGAGACGCTTCGCCTTCGACCGCGCCGAATTTTCGCTCCGCCCGTGCCGCCAGGTGCAAACAGCTGCTCAAGGAAGGCAGCCGACATCACAGTTCTGGAAATCTTCAGGAGGCCGATCGCTGCTTTCGCGAAGCAGTTGTGCTCGATCCTCGCAATGCGGATTGCTTTTACAATCTCGGCGCGCTGGCTGAAGGGCGAGGGGACTTCATCGATGCTCTCACCCAGTATCGGGCTGGGCTCGCTATGTTGCCGCAAGATAAATCGCTACTGGAGGCGGTAGAGGCAATGGAAACGCGTCTCACCAGCGGTGATTCCAAGGAAATGGCAGAGCGGCGACCGAGTAGCTTCAGTTACCCGCCGAGGATGTTTACTGCTCCGGCTTATGATCCTCCGGTCCTCGGCGTTCGTCCGAGTGATGTCCCGACCTACGATCCGCCGGTTCTTGGCGTGCGTCAATGCGATGCCCCGATTCTCGAGCAGACGCAAGACAGCCTGCCGCTTCTTCCAGTTGACTCGAACGGCCCTTTCCAATTGCAAACCAGTCAGAATTCGGCGATGGGTAATACCGGACCTGGTGCGCTCAACAGCGGCGTTTCAATTGGTAATTCACGTCCGCCGGTAGTCGGCGTTCAGCAACCAGCATTTCGAAGGCGCGCAACTGGTGCCGCCTTCAGCACAATCCTCAATGTCGGACTCAGCACCGCACTGAGAGGTTCCGGTTTACATTGTCCCGCTTGCAGATTCCTGCGTTTTTAGGAGAGTGTGTTGCCAAGGCTAGCCTTTGTCCTGATAACTTACTTTGCTGTTGTTTCTCAGAATGCAGCATTCGCCAGTGAATACAGTTCACTCAGGATCGGCAGACCATCCCCGGTTTCGTCTCTTGAACAAAATCCCGAACAACGGCTCGCATCGATAAACTCTAGTAAACGCGACTGCTGTAGCACAAGTGCGAACGCCAACGCTTCTTCTTGCAGTGAATCCAACCGATATTTTCGCGTCGATACGACCCAGCCTGTAAGGCGGTTTGCGAAGTGGTTACAGTTGAGTCTCCATCCGCCGCTCTGTCACACTGTACTCTGCCAGCGCCAGTGCGCGTATAGTTCGTACCAACCGTGCAACGCCTTGGGCCAGGAGCGAAGTATTCTTGATGGGGTCAAGAATTCAAAAGGATGTGATGGAGACTCCTGTTGCGAATCTGAATAGGTCCGCGTGGATATCTGCCACTACTGGGAGTGCCAATTATTCAATGGTTGAATTGACAGAGAGAGTTTCGTTGTTAGAAATTTAAATAGTAGGAACCGAATTCGTCGCTCTAGCCGAAATATCGATGACGACATTTTCTTCTGACATTCGTTGCTCTGCCATTTTTACTAGTTCTGTGGCCGATACGTCCAAAGCCACTGCCAGTCGAAACATATTTTTCACTGATAAGTTTCGTGCGCCACGCTCAAGATCTCCTATGTAAGAGCGGTGCAAGCCGCTGCGTCTGGAGAGCTCACTTTGAGATAGGTTTCGTTTTTTTCTACAGTCTCTAATAACCTCGCACAGTGATAGCACGAGGTTATCGAATTCATCTGAATTGTT
>JAIERK010000112.1 GCA_019746975.1 Candidatus Obscuribacterales bacterium | reverse complement strand
GTCAGCTCTCAGAAGGGACATCGCTACGTGGTGGAGCGTACACCGTGACAGGCTTAATGGGGCATGGGGGATTTTCTGTAGTTTATGAGGCTCGCAAGGAAAATTGTCTAAATGAACAGAACAAGGTCGCGATAAAAGAAATCGTGTGCAATTTTGGTGGTACCAGTCGATCATTAGAGCGAAACCTCAGGCAAATGCTCCAGGAGGCATCTGTTTTGAGCCGTCTCGATCATCCGAACATCGTAAAATTCGAACACTGCTTTGCCGAAGGAAACAGGCTCTACATTGTAATGGAAGCGCTAGACGGTGTTAACTTACGTCGCTACGGGTTGAGCGAACAACGACCATCCGAGGGACAACTGCTGGATATGGCTGCACAATGCTGTGCAATCTTGAGTTATTTGCACTCGCAACCAGACCCGATAATTCACCGTGATTTCACGCCGGACAATTTGATGTTCTGTGATGGTGTCGTCAAGCTGCTTGACTTCAATATCGCCCAATCTGCAATCACAAGCTCTTCTGGGACAATTGTGGGTAAACACTGCTACATGTCACCAGAGCAATTTTGCGGAGAATACACCGTCAGTGGTGATCTCTATCAGCTCGGCGCAACGATGTATTTTATGGCTACCGGCGAAGATCCCGAGCCGCTTGGACCATGTGATTTGCGCAGCGCGCGGACGGATCTTTCCGATGAATTTCAATACTTTATAAGTGTACTGACCGATCGAATCTCGACCAATCGGCCTGCATCTGCAACGGCAGCATTGCAGATATTGCGTCCATCCACAGCGTGTAGATAAAACCATATGCCATTTTTCGAGAGTCAAAAAATAAAAACTAAACTCGTAGAAGAACCCGCGGCTGTTCACCCCGACAATACGCAACCATTGGTAGTGGCGCCAGAGGATAATGATTGTAATGCAATAGAACAAATAGCGTTCACGAACGAAAAGCGCCTGCCATCACGTAAGACAAAACCGATTGACTGGAAAGGTTTTGTATCGGTGCTAGTACTGTCGGTCTCTACTTTCGTGCCGATGATTCTATTGGCTAGCGATGCAGCGTCGCGCGCATATGTATGCGGCTTTATGCAAGCCTTATGTAAAGACGAGTCCAATGCAATTGCAAGTTTCTCCGAGGCGCTGGCACTTCGCAAAGATCCGATTTTCTTTCGGGACCGTGCATACGCTTATGGAAAGTTGAAACCACCAAATCGGGAAGCCGAACTGAGTGATTTTGTCTCTGCGATAGAGCTAAAATCGCATGAATTCAAACTTTTACGCAATGCTATCGATGTGGCTGCCATTACAGGCCAAAGACAAACGGCATTAAGAATCTGTAGCCAGCTTGCCGCGATACCATCACCTCTTAAAAAAGGTCACTTCCCTTACCAGAGCGAGGCGGCTTACAATGCATTGCTCCTCGACGATTCCAAGTTGGCGGGCAATCTTGTACCGAAGGAAGATACCGCTAATGATGGAAACAAGAAGTCTGACACTAAATCGAGTCAGGGTTACGATTCTGCAATCAGAGCTATGGTCGCTCGAGAATTCGAACAATTTGATGCGGTAAAAAAAATTACGTCGGTGCGATTTTCAAACTTTTGCAGCATGTTTTACTACTCGAATCGATCGTCTGGGGCGACTGGTAAGTTGGTGCCAGGAGCTATAGAAACTCTCCTACTCCTCGATCAGATGAAACCATTACAAGCCGCAGAACGCCTGACCCAGCTTCAAACGCTTAAGTATAATTATCTGGAATATCCCATCATCAATCTCTTGAATGCGTGGATCTGCTACGAACAGGGCGACCAAGACCAATGCCTGAGAATAACCGACGCACTTTGCGCAGATATGAACAAGGACAATAGCAGTGGCTTTATTCCTGCCAAGAAGCTTACGGATTCAGTCGAAGGACTCAACCTGGCGGCCGCGATCTACTTGCTGCGAGAACATGCTTTTCTGGATAAACATGACCCGCAACGAGCGGCAATCGAACACACGAACTATTTGAACACCAAGAACTCAGGAAAAGTATTTGTCCCGATTCCGTATAGAAAATGGTTGCACTGAGTGTCCGAAGCAGAAAATCACTTAGGCCGGAATCTCGCTGAAAGTAGTTGCCGCGCTCCACCAAGAAGGTCTATCATTGGAAGAACAAACCTATCGGAAGGCTTCGAGACATTTCGTCCCTATTCTGGAAGTAACGAGCGAGTCACACAAAATGCACGAGCCAGATGCGGACGAGGAGTTAACCCTAGATCTAAATCAATTTCCAATTGATCGGTTCAAGCCGTTGAAACTCCTCGGAACAGGTGCAACCGGCAGTGTCTACAAATGCTTCGATCGGCAGATTCTACGCCCCGTAGTGCTCAAGGTTCTCCGACAACTATCCAATAAGGGATATGTCGCCTTTCAAAAAGAGGTCAAGATATCTAGTAAATTAAGTCATCCATGCGTAGTGCAAGTACTCGATTTCAATGTCACCAGGAGCGGTGTACCCTTTATGGTGACGGAGTTTTTCGATGGCGTGTCTTTGAGTGACTTCTTGAAAGCTAATGGCCCGCTACCGCCGACAGTAGCTATTGAAGTGTTGTTAGACATCGCTAGTCTACTACAGTGTACGTATGAGCAAGACATCTATCATCGAGATCTCAAGCCCGGTAACATACTAATTGCCTTCAAAGACGAACAGCCGCGGATCAAAGTAATTGACTTTGGATTGGCTTCGGTCATCCCCGTAGAACAGACAAAAACACTTGATGGCAAAGACGTTACTATTGCGGGCACACCGCCATACATGAGTCCGGAGAGGTTTAACTTGGGTACCTATTCGATAGAATCCGAGATTTATGCTTTGGGTTGTATCCTGTTTGAAGTGCTTTCTGGGCGACCTGCATTTCTAGCGGATTCATCGATCGATTGCATGGTCAAGCATCAAACAGAGCCACCACCGACCTTGACGACCGAATGTCCAGGTCTTCGTCTAGGTGCTTCCTTCGATGCAGTTATCGGCCGATGCCTATCCAAGTTGCCGAGACATCGGTATCATTCGCCAAGTGAGTTTCACAAGGCGCTTCAAGATATTGCCGCTGCTTACAGTGGCAGCGACCAGCGCCTTACCGATCAAATGTTGCTATCGTCGAGGAACTCTTCAAGCAGGAAGAAAGCAAATCCGGCGTTTTGGATTTCCCTGTTTTTCGTGACACTGTTGGTAGGCCTATGCATACGACAGGGTGTCGATTTCGAAGTTCGTAAAATGATAGATGAAACACCAATCGTGCAACAACATCCAAGCGTCAACGAGAGCTCCGTCATAGAAGATACTCCGGAAAGCATGCCTACGCTCGAGCCGAAATTTGAAGCAGTGGGGCCTGCTGCGGGGCCTGAGGTCTGGAATGCCACCGGTGCAGTCACAGATGAGTCTCTCAAAATGCTTTCTGCTAAAAAGTTCGATGGTTTGATTTTAGGTAATAAAGAAATATCGGGCGAAGGATTCAAATACATTCGGAACTCAGGGATACAGCGAATTTTTCTGAGGGCCACAAATGTCACCGATGAGTCGATGCTGGAATTGGCAAAGGTGCCAACTCTAAAATCAATCTGGATCGATTACACAAATATATCCGATAGAGGAGTTGAAAACCTAATGACGCTCCGTTCTCTTCGACAGTTGAATTTGTGTGGCGCTCCCATTACTAATCGCAGTCTCGAAGTTCTTGCACGAAACAAGCGTCTTAATCGAATAATCATTGGTCACTGCAAACTGTCAAAAGAGGCAATTGCAAAGTTCAAAGCGGATAATCCAAAATGCGAAGTACAGTACAAGCCGAAAACCTAAGTGCTTTGAGTGCTCGAAGGTCGCTCCACAAATTGGGCAGCTTTTGGGATAATGATGACTCTGACTTCCGTATTTCATGATTTCAAACTTGAAAAACTTACGAAGATCTGAATCTCCAGGCGACAGTAAACCGCTTGCTGTAAAAGTGGCCTACGGACTCTGCAATCGATTGAGAACGTTGAGTTCATTTCACTCCTTAGCACGGGAGTTGCAACGTCCATTCTTGCTCTGCTGGGACGAATCTAAGGGATGGTCCTATGAGCGTTTTAGCGATTTGTTTGATAATCAGATAGATCAGATCACCACCGTCGACTTCTTCGAGATGGCAAGAGAATCCCTATGCGTCGAAAAGTACTTTCACACAAATCCTGAGGAAAGTGAGCCAGGATTTCACCTGGATTTGTTGAACGACCGCTCGCGCGCTATTACTTACTACGGACATCGAGAGTCGGTTTCGCTGTTTCCACGGCGTATGACATTGTGGAGATGGCCACTGTTAGAGCATGGGCACAAGTCGTTTTTGCGATCGCTTCAGCCCGTAAAGAACTGCCAGGATGAAGTAAATCGAGTGTCAACACGATTCGGTTCGTGTACTATCGGAGTGCACATCAGGCGAGGCGATGCACTGGAATCAGCTGCTGCTGACAAATACATGGTGTCTTCAGATGATGCTTTTTTGAAGGCCATGAAAGAGGCAGTCAATAAAAGTCCGGATGCGAATTTTTTTCTATCCACCGACTGTAGTACTACACAAGAAAGGTTTCTATCGTACTTTGGCGATCGAGTAATTGTTAACGATAGAAAGACATTTGTTGCCAGCAACTTGCAAGAGCACAAGGACAATCAGTTTGATGCAGTGATCGATCTATGGTTGTTGAGCAAAACTGTCAGAATCATTGGCAACAACTGGAGTAGTTTTTCCACGACTGCAGCGATCATAGGTGAGATTCCTATTTCGATTGCGAAGGCGTGACGATCGAGACAATAGCGACCTCTAACCTGGTTGTATTTTGGGTTAGAGCGTTTCGCAAGTTCATAGATTATCCGAGGGAACCGACGTCTCGAAACCGTCCTGCATAAGTCCGAATTTCGAGGTTAACTTTATGAATGCTTGCAAGAAGACTGGCGATACTACTGATGATGTCATCAATACTTCGCACGACAGCTGCATGCATAAAGATGAACCAAAGGCTAGAAAGATATACGTGACGGATAAGGAGATTCGGGCAAACAGCATTACAAATCAAGAATATCTCGAAAGCTATGATTCCGTAAAATCGCAACCACATATGATGGCGCCTAGAAACCCTTGTCTTCAAGAACACTGATATCTATCTACCCTCTGATACATCGAGTTGAGGGAGCTGTTCAAACAGGTCCTACCCAATCGATAGAAATTCATTGCAAATGATTCGAATGTGATTGACAATTTTGGTTTCTCACATGCACACTGTCCTAAAATAGAAGAGATGAATTAAACCCCGGTCTGAGGAATCTATGAGCAATTCGGAACCAAGGCTTCCGGTATTAGTCAATATGACCACCGGTGAGCGATATGTGTTAAACAGTCCGACCATATCGTTGGGACGACATCCTGACAATCAGATTGTCTTGCCGGATGACGGTTATGCGTCTTCAAATCACGCTCGTATCTACTGGGACCAGGGGCAATGGCTGGTCGAGGACCTCCAGAGCAGCAACGGGACGAAAGTTAACGAGGATCTCATAACCACACCGCATCCTCTCAGCCCGTACGATGTTGTCAGGGTTGGCAGAACCGAATTCCGAATCGAGTAGCTTTTCAAGGGACAAGCAATCAATGTCTCGCCAGCTGACGGTTGTCAGCCGACAGGTGCGAACGACCGCAATCAAATCAGTGAAAACAGATTAATTACTAGGCAGGGCGCCTTCACGCCCTGTTCGCCTTCAAAAATGAGTCAGAATTCAGCGTGAATTCATCGGAACTTCCCGCTGATAGCTTCCGCCCGAATATGACTGGCTGCTTCCGCTTGACTGCGTGCCCGAGTTCGTTGCAGCATCATTGCTAGAGCTTGGTTGATTTCCACTCGACGGCAGGTCCGAGTTCATCGGAACGTCTTTGTGGATTGTCTGCCAGCCACCAGCCGGGCGTTTCGACGTCACACCTTCTGAAGTGGATGAGGTCGACGAATCCGACGCCGTCGATGGAGTCGAGCTGGACGGCTCCCCTGCAGACGAGGAAGAATCCGGTGTTGTCGCTTCCTGGACTGAAGGAAGTGAAACAGAAGGCATAGAACCACCTGGTATCAACACGAACGCGAGTGCGATCAGCGCGATGAGAATCAAGACTCCTCCAACGATCATTAGAGGCAACCCGCGTTTTTTCGCTGATATGGGGCAGTCTCGCGTCATGAACTTCCCGTCTTCGCGTTTGTACAGGCGCGGTTTTTCAATATTTTCACGCTGAAAAATCAGCTTGAGGGCTTCCGGAAGCTGCATGCCGTCAAAGTTATAGGCTTGCGCTTTACACTTCGTGCAGAAAGCAACTTTGTCAGAGGACCGTGCCTCTTCCCATCGCCACGGACATCCTGGAGCGGTCATTTTGTAGTTTTCGATGGGTTGAAGAACTTTCAGCGCCTGGGTTTCGATTCGCTGCTTCTCAGCCGCTTCCAATCGTTCTATCGGCTTAGCCAAATGACTCAGCAACATCTCTTTGTCCAGTAAAGTCTTTGGCGCATTGCGGTCAGGCAGTGGATTGCGGCCAGTCATGTTGGCGGACTGATAAGGGTCATCTGAATAGAGCTGTTGACCTGGATCTGAGACACCAAAGCCGGAGTTGGGGGGAATACTGTGATCGGGAAATGGTGCAGCGGATTTGGTGCTCTGTAGATCGCTAAAACTTTGACTATCATTGAAGTTAAGTTGTGACTGGACGCCGCTCTGTGACGATTGGAGAGCGTCGGCGAAGCCAGAGATGTCGGTCTCCAGTAGGGTCCGAGATACGTTGCGTTCCTGGGGCATGGGGCGTTGCACAGGATCAGTATGCGGCGCGACATTCGGATCTGGCTGCATCGCCAGTGAATCAGCGAATTGCGGCAACTCGTGCTCTAAGAGGGTTCTGGACACTTCTCTTTCTTGCGTGTGCGCACGTAGTGGAGCGGCTTGAGGCTCGTTAGAGGCCGTAAGCGAATCTGAGAACTGAGGTATCTCGTGCTCGAGGAGCGTCCGCGACACATTGCGTTCTTGCGTCGGTCTTTGCGGTGGTTCAGTTGGCACTGGCGCAGACTCACTCAAGCGACCATCACTGAACATGCTAATGTCAGTTTCCATCAATGTTCTGGCCACATCTCGATCTCTAGGTGGTGCTACCTCAGGCGGAGAGTCGCTCGAAGCGGGCGATACCGGCACAGGCGTATCAGTGGTTGCCGGTCGAAGGCGCTCTGAAAATTGCGATATGTCGGTTTCCAGCAGTGTCCTGGATACCGGTCGATCTGAAGGTGGGGTCGCCACCTCGGGTGGAACAGACGGTTGTGCCGACTGCGGCGCTTCTGGCTGCGCTGGCGTCAACATATCGGAAAACTTCGATATATCTGTTTCTATCAATGTTCTTGCAATCTCTCGACTGTGCTTCGGGAATGGTTGGACCCCTGTCGGCTGTCGCGGCGCTTCGGCTTCCGGCGCTCCGCTGTTGCTTATCGCCGTCTCATCAGGCGAATCAGCCGAACCTTGCTGTGGAACCAAGCTCTTCAACCACGGGAAATTGTTCAATTCGTCCTGTGGCTGAGCGCTCTGAGACTGGTCCTTCCGAGACTCATCTGGTTGTGGATTGTTGTCTGTTTTCTTGGTCGTCATAAAACTTGCTCTGAGCATTTGCTAAGGCAGGGGTATTGCGCGGGCTTCCCAGACACACAATACCATGATAGCCAATGGTGATTGTAAGCTCCTGAGCAGATTTAATTGGGTCTAACCGCCCATGGGTCTTTGCTCTGCAAACTTCCTTCATTGAAGTGACTGACGACATTGCCAATGTCTTCGAGCGGATAAAGAAATTTTACGGTCGATGGTGCGGTGTCGCACAGTGGTTTGCATCCCCAATCGGCGGTTGCTGCATCAAGATCGGCACCACTATATGGTGACTGTCAGACAGAATGATCGACCAATATTTCGTCGAGTTTAGAACTTCGAAATCCAGGTCGTTTCTTCTTTCGACGAAAGCCGATGAAGGTTCGACTGATTAATCATGCCCGATTAGCGATACCAAACTTAATGGCAGATGATGCTATCGACTGTCTGCGATCCTTTCTCTTAGAGGTAATCGATGGTTCGCAGGTGACGATGTTTCGTGCGTTTGATGGGGTGAGGTTCGATGAAGTGAGTTTGGATCTACTGAGCCGAGTGCAGGAGTCGAATGCACCATTAAAACAGACTAATGGTATCAAATATGATGCCTTTGAAAGCCATGTTGGATGGTCTTGTATTCTGAATTTTTAATTGTTGCTGTTTAGTGAATTGCCAGAAATTGCGCTGTATCTACCGCGTTGGCAATAATAACTGGCGGATCGGACCGGGAATCGCTAAAATAGTCTGCGTTGAAGCCAGTAGCCAAAGGATTGAAATGACGTTTCACCGTGACGACCGTGCCGCGACATGACTGCACGGAACTGTGCTAAATCCGACTTTCTCAGAAGATATCAGCCAGCGGTTTGGTGTCTTCTTGCATTAGTCCTGATAATCGTTTATCTACCATTCATTTCCGGTGCTTGTGTTTTCTACCGAAGCGACTCCAGTCTTTTTTATGAGCCTTTCTGCAATTTTGTTGCTTCAGCGCTTCGCACGGGACGGCTACCAATGTGGAATCCTTATTCCTACTGCGGAATGCCCCAACTTGCGATTACTTGCCCGTGCATGTTCTACCCGCCGAATTTGTTATATGTCGCTTTGCCTTTCAGCAAAGCACTTGCCTGGTTGCAAATTGCCCATCATGTCTTGTTCGGCTTCGGAGCATTTGCATTGAGCAGAACTCTTGGTTCGGGTCGGCGAGCTTCTTTGCTGGCAGGCTTCGCCATGGGAATGTGTGGCTATAACTTTGCCACCGCCTTTAATTGCACGCTGATTGACACCGTAGCGTGGCTACCATTGGCCTTGAATTCGTTTTTTAAACTTGAACTTGCCACGAAGCAATCGTGGCGTCAACAATTTATATGCGCCGCGGCGTTGTATGGAATGATTCTCCTTGCCGGACGACCGGAAATCTGGATGCCCGGTAGTGCACTAATTGTATTTTGCATTTTTGCTTCGCAATTGCGACGGCAGCGGTTGGACCGGGAAGCTGCGCAAAAAGACGATCGTTCTGAATCCAATGATGGCGATATTTCAGGAGCAAACCGCCGACTAAATTTTGCAAAATTGATCTTCGCTCGTGGCTTTTTCGCGATGGTAATCGGAATCATGATCGCGATGCCCACGTTCTTGCCGACAACTGAGTGGCTAATGTACTCTCCTCGCTCGCTCGGTCTGGATGCTACCAATGTCTTGCAGTGGAGCGCGGGCTGGTACGACTGGCTCTGTATGCTCCTGTGCGAACCGCTAGGTGACATGGGCACTAGCGGTAGTGCCTTCTTGCCTTTAATCGCCGGAAAACCGGGTGCCATTCAATATATTTATTCGCTTTTCGTTGGTCCGGCAATAATCACACTCGCACTCTGGGGTCTGGTCGCGAGCACAAAACGGACTGCCTTTGTATTACCGGCATTAATGCTTGTAGGCATACTGGTGGCAAGCGGTGGCAATATACCTGGCGCGAGTTTTGTTGTGGATCACGTATCCTTTCTGAGGGTTCTTCGTTATCCGGTAAAACTTGGGATTTTCGTTGACATCGCTCTATGTATTCTGGCCGCCAGAGGAATGCATTTCGCGCTGAAGCAACCAACACAACCAATAGCGCAAATTACTGCAGCCCTATTCTGGATTCTAATAGCTGTCGTTGTTTTCCTGATTTGGTTGTTCCCCGATTTATTCTTCAAGATAAATGAAAGAACAACAGTTGAAACAATACAGATCGCAACCAGCAATATCTGCAGCCAGTCGGCTGTTGCAATCGCAATTGGCTTGATGCTTGTGCAGCTTCGCCGCATGTTCGCCGTCCAAAAAATTACCAGGTCGGCGTTTGAAAAAAGTGTAATGATTCTCGTTTTTCTACCCCTGTTTTATGCCGCGTTTTCAATACAGCGAACCGGCGGCAACCCTGATTTCTACAGGACACAGGGCTTAGCGCTGAAGATACAACAACATCGTCTAAATACTGAAAAGTCTCCGCGACTATTCACAATCGACCTTGGCGAGTGGCACCCATCAAAGTTGTTTATCGACTCGGACAATTCGACCCTCACTGAGCAGAACCTTCAATACGACCGGCAGATCTGCCATCCGAATACACATATTGACGCCAATCTCAGGCAAACATTTGGGTACGAAGGATCATCCACAGCGGCCATTCAAGATCTAGTTCATTCGGCAATTCTAGAAGACACAAAAGCCAGACAGTCAAAAAATCCTGCCCTCTATCCCGACTTGCCGATTTACCGAATATGCCGACTAACAGCGGCCGGAAGCGTGATGTCCAGGTCGTATACCTCAGACGATTTTGGCAACAAGTTGGCTGACTTTCCGACACTCAGCGACGAGTTCTTCGATCTTGTAAGCGATGATTTAAAACTGAACGTCAAGCTCTACCGTGTGCGAAACCCGCTGGCTCGAGCGTATTTCCCTGAGAAATGGTCGTTTGAACCTGCCGACGAAATCAAGAAAAAGATTTTGGATGTAGAGCATCCAGATATAGATCCAGAGAAACATTCCTATATTAATGAATCATCTGTAGCGTCAGATGATGCATTAAGCAGGTCCGCCACCGAGACAGATAACTCGCAAGTTGTTGCTGTCGAATCAATCGTTTGGACCAGTGATGAGCCTGAATACAGCAAACTGACCGTTAAGACTTCGAAGCGGCGCTTGCTCGTGGTATCAGATAGCTTTTATCCCGGCTGGTATGCAAAAATCGACGGCTCCCCAGTTGATTTGCTGAGAGTCAATCAGATCAACCGCGGAGTGTTTGTCCCCCAGGGCAATCATACGGTTGAAATTAACTACTCCCCAATGAGCTTAAAAATCGGAATTGGATTATTCGTTTTATCGATCTCGATCTTGATTGGATTGGCTGTCAGTCAAAGACGGAAGTAGGGATTGGTTGCTATGATAGTGGATGTCCTCGCTGGAGAAACAAATGGATCGAAACTCATGGATTTTAGCAGCCACACTCGGAGCCGTCTTATCTTCGGCATCAGCGGCTCATGCCACCGGATACGAAGCCTGGTACGCTGCGACGGCTGAGGCGGGGAAATCACCTGTATTTCCCGCGACGGTCCATACCTACTACGACGGGAAGACCTATTACAGCAAGACCAAAAGTGTTATGGGCGACTCGCTCGGATACTTTGTAGAAACGTCGATTGATCCGACCAGCGTCGATTTTGTGAAGAGTCTTGGCGCCAAGTATCTCGGAAAGAAGTCAATTAGCGGCACCGAATGCGATGGCTATGAATTCAATGATCCGATAGAACAACAGTTAACTGAGAACTGGATAGACAGCACAGGACACCTGTACTATCAGCTCGTAAATAAGACGGCAGATTCAGATGCGCGATACCAGAGGACCAGAACCAGCTTCACATTGAATCCAGAGTCATGTTCACTTACTACCGATACTGACATTGTGAGCAGTCACAATCCCATCGGCAATAACCCAACTACAGTCGCGCCGAATGACGACGAGAGCGCCTATGCGTCTCAAGGAACGACCAAGACAAAACACAAGCCAACCGAAGGACAGACAACAATTCCGGCGCCAACTGGGGATGGATCTCAATAGTTCAATTACTCCCGTGTCTGATGAAGACGTCTGTTCATTCGTTGTGCTTCCGTGCTGCGATCGGTTCGCTCCAAGTAGACGACATAATCCTGAATGAAGTCTTGAACTGCTGGATGGTCGTCTAGATCGTACTTGTCTGCGATGCTAAGCATAGGTTCATACCACTCTTTCAATGGCTCGAACTTGCCGCTCTTCAGAGCAAATGCAAGACCTACTTTGGCAGCTTCCCGCCCTCGCAAGAATTCATCGATTGCGCGATCTCGCATGGATAATGCCGATGATGTAAATTGAGTTTTTGCGGGAATTTTTTCTCCGACGATCTGCTTAAGAAGGAGGAAGTTTCGCATTTTACTCAAATCATCTTCAGCTGGAAATTTACTTTGAGTAATTTCAAATTTCTTAGTGTTCGATGAGAAAGTCAGTGAGTGATAGGCTGGGCCATCGTCACCATCGACAAATGTTTCCGTTACTACATTTACATCAGTCCAGTTGATTTGTTGTCCATTGAATTCGATACCATTATCATCAAGGATCAGACTTTTATTGTTATGTACAAAAACGCGTGGACCGACAGTAAGACGCTGAAGAATCTTCGATTGACCAGAAACAGGATCAACATCGAAGTCGACTTTGCCTGGCAGCTTTTCGTGGACTTTGTCAGTTATCAGAAAGTACCTACTCGTGGATAGATCCAGCGGCAGCTCCTTGACCTCGCATTTAAATAACAGAACACTACTAGCGACCTCCGCGACGGAGGCGATTTCATTCCAGGCCATCTCTACAACTGGCTTGTTAGGAGAAACAAATACGATACCCCAATCGTTGAGCGCTACACAGCTTGCAAGACCAACAGACTCAAATACTTCCAACTTGCTCGAGGCTACCGGTAAGCGTGAGCGCGCTATTTTCTTAGCCTTAGCTGTGCTGCCCTCGCCGATTTTGTACAGGACGACCAGAAAGATAACAGTTGGGATCAGAAGGAAGAAGAATGCCGGGACAGTGCAAAGTAGAATCAAAAAGAGTAACAGCCCGACAGCAATGGCCGGCTTGGAAGTAATCTCTTTGAGTTCTTTGCGGACCTGCGTAGGGATGTCCCGTTGTGATCCTGGTGAAGGCATTTTGTTCTTACTTGTATAGCGAGTCTTTAAACTATAGCATTGGCGCGTCTGTTCTCGAAGATCGTGTTGTGCGATGAGCGCAGCTAGTTGTTCCGGAGGGAGCAACACCGCTGCCACGGGACGGGAGGCGCAACACCAACTACAACGGTCTCCAGTCGATAGACAAACGATCAATGTCTCACGAGGAGTCCAATTTGACGGACAGTTCGAGAGCACCAAATCGCCAACTTTGTATGAAACGTTCTGACGCGCATCGGAGCTGTTCTAATCCACGACGAGACTTCGGGACGGCCTCGCCCGCGAGACTCAGCAATCTTGCAACAATCTCGCTATAGCATTTCAACTCAACAAACAGGCTGGGGGAGATGTGCTAATCGAGACTATTGGCACTATCAAATTAGGGTCCCGAAGCTAATCGTCTATACACAATCGGGGGACGACCGGACATGGTTTCCGACGGTAAGCTTGCAGCTTCCGACGATAACGAAGATCAAAGGCGATTTCCGCCAGCATCTCAACTTGATTCCAGCACGATAGGCTTCCCGTCGTTCCTCTACGACAGGGAGCGGGACAAAGACAAAAACCGCAATTCCTCCTTGCCGTCACTAGATATAGATGACGACTCAAAGGAAGACAGTGGCTCGGAGACGGACACCGAAGCTGGCGATGGAACTTCTAAATCGGACCAAAATGAGAGCGAGCCCCTCGATTCGGTCGACCAGGAGAGAGAAGCAACCGACAATCCGGGTCAACCTGGCGACGACAGTGAATTCTTGAACTTCGATGAGTCCAACACTCATGTGGATGCATCAGAATCATTTGGACTCTCGAAACGTGAAGGCGGAAAACTTGTCGAGCTTCACACCGACAATGGCTCCTTTCGTCTTGGTTTAAAGGACGGAGAATACAATACATTTAGAATTACAGATGCAGCCGGTAAAACTGTCGTTTCCTCCTCTGGTCGAATCACTGTGGATGAGCACAAAGGTGAGGTAACTGTACTCGATGACAGTAGTAAAGGCGGTATCACTACTGTCACTAAATATGGTTTCGATGGCTCCGTTATTCAGAATCAGTTCGACAAGAACAATCAGAAAACCATGACAATCAGGCAGCAGGTCGAAGGCGGTCGCTTGCGTGACTCTGGCACAACGAAGTACGAGTATTCAGGTGCACCAGGATCAAAATCGACTGTATTTACCGCATCGGACTTCGACGCCCAAGGTCGGCTTACGAACAAACGACACTTTGACTCTCTCGAAGATCTGAAATCAGGCAAGCCGTCACTGACAGAATCAGTCTCTTATCAGAACAAAGGGTCTATATCTACAGAGCAGCGAATTTTGACTAGCGGTGCGTCCTCGAAAGAGGTCGGACGAATTACGAGCAGCAGAGATACTAATACCGGCGAAACGGTCGTAAACTCAAAGATGCAAGGGGCGAAAGGCTCGATCGACCATCAAATGTCATTCGATAAGTTTGGCTCGCTGAAAAAAATGGAAGCTCAGATTGATGGACAAAAAATCAAAGCCGACGTTGCAGGCGGCAGGATCCACGACGTCATGGTCGATGGCAAGCCTAGCACAACACTCTCGAGAGACGCAGAGCATAGGGTTATCAACACGATCAACGAGACGCTCACAGGAATCCGTGAAGAATTCAGAATAAAAGGACTTGATAATCCAAGCGATATTAAGTCGACTCCTGAAAGAAGCGGTACTAATCCTGATGGCACTCTGGTGCTCACTGATGGCATTGGCGGTTCAAAGACACATCAGGTCAAGGCGGGCAAAATACTGGACGATGGCAAGGAAGTCGGCACCGTGAATGATGCCGGCGAAGTAAGGATCGGAACTAAGCCTTCGAAAATTGCCGACAGCACGGGAATGGCTTTTCATGGTCTAGGCAGCGATGGTTCTCGACTAACGCTGACCGCGAAAGATGATGCCGGCAAGCTCACCGGAATTCTCTCCAATCCATCCGGTAAGGAACGTCACTTTGTATTTTCAGGCAAAGTATTTGACGAAGGCGGACAATTCCGCGGAGATATTGACAACGAAGGTCAATTCGTAAAGCCCGGTCGAGAAGCGGTCCATGCAGATGTTCTCAATAAAGAATATGCCAACTGGTCTTTTATCGGTCGCGAATCTGGCAACGATCGATCGTTCCTCGCGACGCCTGACGCGGCCTGGGGGAAAATGTTCGTCCCGAACAAATCTGGAAAGTCGAGTGAGTACGAAGTCAAAAGCGGCATGCTCATCAACAAGCAGACTGGAAAACAAGAAGGACTTGTCTATCCACCCGAGATGCAGAAGGATTTTAGTATCAAGGGTGGTGCAATCCAGTGGTTTTCCGAGGCTTCTGCTGTAACACCAAAGCCACTCGCTGACCATCGCGGACTGGTGTTCGATCTTCAACTGAAAGGCAGGAGTGGAGAAGCAGGTCTGCCTCTCAAGGGCGTGGCGCTGGGAGCGGAGAAAATTGGTGCAGACGGTAACGCGACGCCGGATATAGGCGGACTCTATAGCATGGAACAGGGACGTCGTGCCGACAAGATGCGAAGCGAAATTCTAGACCAACGTGTCGAAGAAGAAAAGTCACATTGGGGACGCCGCTTCTTGTTTCAATACCAGGACCACGTTGATACGGCTACAAGAGCCCGTGACTATTTCCAAGAGAGTAGCGCTGAGCGAAGGAATATTCGCGATCGAGCGCTTACGACGGGTAAGTTGAGCGATACCGAACTGGATGGCTTAAGTGGTGCCGTCGGGACTTCGGAAGGTCTACGAGAAGCGCATTCGATATCGGAATTTAGAAATCATCTCAATGATAACAAGCGTGCGCTGGAGCAACTTCCAGACGACCCTAACCAGATTAGCGGGAAAGTCAAAATCCCTACTTGGAACAACGGTCAGGTCGTAGGCAGTAAGCAATATTCAATCGAAAGAGGTGAAATCAAGGACGGTTCGAATGTAATTGGCAGAATCAAAGACTCAAGCGGTCGCATTGAGCTTTACAACACATCCTCAGACGAAGGACGAAAAACGGACCAACGCATGGCCGATCTCAAAGGCGCTCACTGGCAGCTCGATGTTCCAGGCTCTGGTCAACTCAACTGGATATCAATGGGAGATCGCGGTATCGCCAGTGTCGATTCCCTAAAAATCCAGGCGAATCAGGAAGTCCGACTTGCAAAGAAGGTTCACGACGAGGGCAACAGCTCTGCTTCTGGTGATCTCTATCGAGACACTCAAAACAAAGCTCGACTTTACTCACGAGTTGTGGACGGAATCGCCCGACACGGAGTACAAAGTCAAGCCGACCTCAATTATCTTGCAAACGGTATCGGAAAGTACGTCGCTGCAGACCTTTCCGATCCGAAAGAACGCGCAGAGCGACGGCGAGAAGAGTCTCAAAAAATTCACTTGCCTGCCATGAAAGCCAAGTCTGATGTAGATGCCATCAGTGGTGGCAAGTTACGAGTAGGGAGTGATGTATTCGAAATCGGGAAGTCAGGTAGTCTCCATCGCGTTCCTGCTGATGGATCTCCCAGAGACCAAACAGAAAGGCGAAGCGGAAAGCTGCTTCCTGGATACCAGGCGGAAATAGACGGTCGTCGCATAGACCTCAACCGAGCAGAGCGTGTCCTGATGGAGTTTCATCAACGGAATGAAACCCATCAAGTTATTGGATTTGGTGACCAAAAGATTACCGGGAATCATGGTGTCAAGGGTGGTGGTCTGGTACCAGTCGAGGAAATTCGTCGTACAGCAGCTCTGAATGCAGACAAAGCTGCGAATGCAAGCGACGACTACTTCTCTAGTAAGCCTTATCTTACCGGACATGTGGGTGCTTACCTCGGTAGGAACAATACCTCGACTATCCTTAAAGACATAGGCACTCTAGGTACGAGGCGTCTATTCACCGATGGCAAACCGGATGCCGGTGGAGACGTCGAGGACACAGTCAGATCGGCCGCCCGGTTCGTCGAACGGCAGGCCGAAGTGATGGACAAGAAGCTGACCGAGATATTTCAGGCAGGATTTGACCCTAAGAAACTGGATAATCCGTCTCTCGACAGTAAGCTCTCTACTTTAGAGATTGTAGGAGCTGAGCAGCATACCAGCACTTCGGATTCGAAGTCAATCGCCGCGAAGGGCAAGGAATTGCAAGATAAAACCGCCAGTAGTATTAAATCCGGTGTCATAACGGTGGCAACTGCCGGAATGGGTAGTGCCGCCTACATGGCCGCCACCAAAGCCGGTGCCACTGCCTTGCAGCGAGTTCAAGGCACCGCAGCTATTCTGGGATCTGCCGGCGTTAGAGGTGGAACGATCGGTACGGTGGCACATGCGTCGGACAAAAGCTCCGATGCCCGAAACTTTGCCGGCGGATTTGTGGAAGGTGGCGTCAATGCAGCAACCGGATTATTCGACTGTATGCTGACCGGCGGGAAGTCTTTGAAACAGATCAAGGACGCGGCCGCACTGGCACGAAAAGAAGCTCCGATTACTGCTGAAACGGCCATGACCTTGAACAGTATCGTTGGCAAGGTGGCAACCAAATACGGTGACTCTGCCGCATTGGCTACCAGAGCAATTGGAGAAGGAGCGAAGACGATTGGAGCAACCATTGGACTATCTTCGGGACATGCAATTCGTGAGGGTGACAGCTCCAAACTGTCAGCCGAAAACATCCTTTTGGGTTCCGCCTTCATGGGTTTGGGGCACGCAGGCGGCAAAGCATTACAGTCGGGTTTGAAAAGCACGCTTGGCAATAGAGTTAGCGAGGCCTTTTCGAACACTCTTGCGGGAAAAACGAATGGCGCCTTGTACTCTGGCCTGGAAGGATTTCATGGTGGTTTGAAATCAGAAGCCCAGCGGATCGCTGACGAGGTTGGAGTAAGACCTGAGCTGATATCGATAAATAGTCCGATCTTCTGGCGCAATGTCGACCTCAAGAATGTTGCCGCGAGCACTCTGGAGTCAGCGTCACTAGCCGCAATTGCAGCCGGCACAGTGCCATTGGCGATGAAAGCAGGAGCTCTTATCGGACGAATTCCAGCTGCATCCGGCGAGAGTGACTCGAAGACTAAAGCAAATCCTCAAGGCACCACAAGTGTTAATGACTCTGAGGTAAAACCAGGCACGCAGAACCAGCCCGGCAATGGCGCCAAACCTCAAAAATCCGGTCCGGAGTCGTCTATATCGGAGCCACTCGCTAAGGGTGAGGGGAAGATCGTCGGACCAGAGCAGACTGTATCCGCAGAAAGTCAGGGCACGAGCGCAAAATCGAACAAGCCTGCTGACTCTCACAAGGCTGCCGATGCTTCGAAGTCCGGCAAGAGCAGTGACAAGTCGACTCCCGGAGAGCGAAGAGAGAAGGGACCTTCACGGTTTGGAAAGATTTTGGACCAGCTTTCGAGTCTCTTCAAATCGTCTGACGCTAGTAACCCTTATGCCAAAATAGGATTAGATAAAAATGCAATTAAGCGCGCTACCATATTGGAGAAAGGCAGCCACACAGTCCTGGAAGGCATCGTTATTGCCGGCGAAGGCACAGATGTCGTTGCCGGCGGCGACGCCATTGTAATTGCGTCCAAAGGAGCCAAAGTCCTTGCTCGTGAGAACGCCGTAGTGAAAGCGACTGGAAACGCGGAGATCGACGCATCCGAATCGGCTAAAGTATTCGCCTCGGAATCGGCAGACGTGACAGTTCGTGGCAATGCGAGAGCCGAGGCATCCGGCAAGTGCAGAGTTAAATGCAATGATAATGCCAGAGTCAAAGTCTCTGATGAGGTTTTGTGCGAAGCCGATGGTCGAGCCATAGTAGAAGCTAGCGGAAAGTCCAGTGTAATTTTACATGACCAGGCAAAGGTCACTGCCCGTGGTGACAGTTTTATCGATACTAGAGGCCTCAATACAGTTTTTGCTCACGACAATGCGAGGGTCGCCGCAAGCGCATCTTCGCGAGTGGAGGCGTACGACAATGCTTCCGTGATTCTTACTGATAACGCAAAATGCACACTTAGGGGCAGTTCAACGGCAATCGCGAGAGACTCGTCTAACGTTGAGGCCGCAGACTCAAGTCGAGTGACTGCCCACGACAGCGCGCGTGTCAACGCATCCGGCGATTCCACGGTGCACGCGAACGGGGCACGTGTTATCGTGGATTTGGCAGGAAGAGCGAGCGCGTACGCCTATCAAGGCGACTCATTCAAAGGACCTACGGTCCACGCCCGCGAGAACAGTCGCGTGGAAGCATTTGACAGTGGCTCAGTAGTTGCCACAGGCAGAACTAACGTCAAAGCATCCGGCATCGTTCGGGTAATGGCCGACGACCATGCTTATGTGCAGGCGCACGACCTTTGTTTTGTGTATGCCATGGGCAATTCCAACGTCAGATTGAGGGGGCGAGCCGAGGCCTTTGTTGGCGACAATACCACTGTTCATGCTTCGGATAATACCCGTATCACCACAGTCACCGGCAAAGCAAGATTAACACTCACTGGCAGTGCAGAGGCCGAGGTACAGGACCACACTCAAGTCAGTGCGAATCAAAATGCGCGAGTTTTTGCCAACGGGCACGTCAAGATTTCGCTTAGAGGTAATTCTATGGCTGAGGCGAAATTGAATTGTGATGTTGATGCTCGCGATGACGCCAAGGTATTCGCTTCCGAAACGACTCGCGTAAAAGCATCAGGCAGAGCTTCAGTTAGTGCTGAAGACCAAAGTGAAGTTTTTGCCTCAGACAATACCAAAGTAACAGCAGGTCGCGAAGCAGCAGGCACTGATATAAAACCGGGACACGGATGCTATGTTGAAGCATCAGGGTCCGCGAAGGTTGAGGCCTTTGCCGGGACGGTTAATGTGCAGGACAAAGTCAGTGTCGTCGGTAGAGGTAACTCGAGAGTTATCTCGGATGGCGAATCGCACGTGGAGTTACACGACACGGCCAATGGGACTATACGCGGCAACTCAAAAGTTTCAGCTCGAGACTCATCAAGAGTGTATGCAACAGGCAATGCCGCTGTCACTGCCGGAGATACCACTTCAGTAGAGATTATCGACCGAGCCGCAGCGACTGTATCCGGCAAAGCAAGTCTTATTAGCTACTCGTCAGACAATACCGTCAAGGCATCGGGCGAATCGACAGTAGATTCGTTCGGTGGCAAGGTCCAGGCTCATGACAAAACGAAAGTCCATTTACGCAACAGTTCTTCCGAGGTAACGGCGTTCGGCGACGCTCAAGTGTCCGCAATGGGTGGTAAAGTTAGGCTTCACGAACGAGCCCAATTAACTGTTTTCGACGGACTCAAGCCCGCGGAAGTAGTCGCTGACGGGCACTCCACAATAGACGCTACGGGCCGCAACAAAACCGATGCACTGGGAAGAAGAGTCAGTGACGACGCACCTACAATAAAGGTGCACGCAAAGGGCAATTCGTCCATCCGGGGAACCGACAAAACTTCAGTAGAAGTACAAGACCATGATGCTTACCCGAGCGTCACTGGATGCAATGTCAGCGTCTCCGGGAGCGCACGCGCCCAGGCACGAGACTGCCAAGTAAGAGCCTCCGGCAACTCAACAGTGGACGCGACAGACTCCTCCGTCCAAGCGTTCGACAGCGCTACCATACGCGCCGGAGGAAAGTCCAAGGTTACCGCTTATGATAATACCCGCCTGATGCAGCGAGGCGACGAAGTGACGGTTAGAGATTACAGGTCGAGTGGCAGACAATCAAAAAGACGTCAATAAAACAAAGCCAAGTCTTCTCAAAAAGCCGATGCCCCTGAAAGTATCGGCTCGAATTTGGGTCCGATGTCACGATACTGAACATTTATCCGAGCAAATTTCGCAAAGCAAGACATTACTTTGACACAATTGATGGTCTATGATGGGTTTAACTCACAACTCTGCTGCTCCACGATTCAATCTGACTCGACTGGGCAAACAGACGATTGAGACCTTCCCTCAAACAGATTAGAGACCTGATGATACAAGCTCTTTCACATTGTCCTAATTGTTAGCAATCAGTAAAGCCCTGGGCGATCAAGTGTCGCTTTTGTGGGCTTGGGATTGTGGTATTTCCAATGATCTGCCGAGAACAAAACCTAGGCGTGCTGTGCTTTTGGAAGAGTAGATCCCCTCACTAGTCGGGTACGGCAACGGCTGGTTGGGATCATATTCGCGTGAACGTTTATAGAGAAGGTATAGAAGGTCGTCACACGAGGATGAGTCGGTCGGAAGCACCTTTTTTGACTTGTAGTATGCCTTCACCAGCGATGCCGTATTCTGCATATCGCGCTGCAACTCTTCCGCCGAAAAACCAATCTGCGCCTTTGCTACTGGCGTTGGAAGAAGGATGAACATCAGAATAAGGATAATGACTATCACTGCTTTATTTCTCGGACGGACATGGACCAAGTTCAAGTATACATTGGTGCGGAACCAATTAGGCTACCAGTATGCGCAGTTGCGCTAGTCATCAAAATATGCGGATTCGTGTTCTCGATATGTTGCTGTAAACCCGCTCTTTATCGGCATGGACGACACGGACAAACGGATAGTGTCGACTTCACCTAACGGAACGAACTGCGCAAACCCACATCGATATAATCACCAGTTGGGTGTAGATTTGAATCACCCCTAACTGAGGAAGAGTCAGGTGTCAGACGCGGCTCCTAATCTCGACGCACAACCGGCAAAGCGTGTGCCCCCTATAGATGATGTCAATCTGGACACCTTTCGACAGGACATTTTTGGTTCGACCAAATCGACTGTCGAAAAGCCATCGACTCTGGAACAGCCGGCCAACACCAACACTCCCGAGGTGAAAGAATCGCCGGCAGTCTCGATGATGCTCGGCGACTTCGGTTTTTCCATTGATGAAGATCAGCTTCAGGCGCTGTTTGGTGATGAGCCTTCAAAAGATAAGGATGATAAGAAGAAAGACGATCCGGTTGCTCCGAAAAAGGATTCTAAGACAAAAGCTGATGATCCGACGGCACCTCCCAAAGACGACAAGAAGAAAGATGATCTGGATGATCCTTCCAAGGGGAAGAAGACGGAACCACCACCACCGCACGATAAAACTGGCGATGGCAAAAAGTTAGATCCTCCAAAGAAAGATCCAGGTAGCGACGGTCCGCGACCTAGTGGAGAAGGACCCGGAGGAGATCGACCTGGTCATCGCCTTGACCGGGACGCTTTACTGAAAAGGCTAGACGAACTCGAACTCAAAGTCAGAAAAGAAACTGAAGAACAGGTTGAAAAAGCAACCAAGTACATCGAAGACAAGGGCAAAGATCCAAAAGCAGCAATTCTCGAGTCGGTGAAGAACAACCATGTTACTTTCCTCGGCGAAATCCATACGGTCGGCACGGAGAATCCGCACAGAGAGATGGTGCGTGACGCCCTGAAGGAGATGCCTGCTGGATCGCGTTTTGCAACCGAACTTCCAGATGTTCTTAAGCCAGTCTTCGACAAGTTCAATGCGAGCAAGAAAGGCAGTGATTTCGAGATTCCAGACAAACTCGACGGACCTTATGCGAAGGAAGCACTGGAATTGCTTCGCAAGGTGAAAGAGAAGAGCCCGGACATCATCGATATGTGGAAGGCGGCACGCGACAATGGTATCAAAGTGGTACCAATCGACAATGCGTCGTCCGTGATGCCTGACTCGGATCCGAACAAAGCTGCCGAGACGGCTCGTCGAGATCAAAATATGAAAGACCATCTTCTGAAGATGGTAAAAGACGATCCAATGTCTAAAGTAATCGCCGAGCTGGGCAATCTTCATGGGACCCGTAGATCGAATGATAAAGACGCCTTCAAGTCAGCAGCGACGCTACTCTCTGAGGATGCCGATTTCAAAAAACTGGGTGGAAAGATTCAAACATTTTATGCCCAGATAGCAGAGGGACATGGTGTTGGCGGCGCGCTATTCCCAGCGACTTTGGCGATGGACAAGCCTCGCACAGTTGGTACAAAGCAGGACGGCAAACCGAATGACGTTGGCAAGGTACCAATCTTCGGCTCTCCGCGAGTCAACGCGCATTTTGGTCACAATCTGGACTCTTTCGACAATGTTATTGTCTATCCTCCATCGAAATCATTCTTTCGGGATCTAGAGAGAGGCGCTCCCGGCGAAGGACCGAATCGTGCACCAAGGGTATCGGAGCGCAGCGGAGATGACCTTGCCGTCCAACGTGCTGAAGTCATAAAGGAGAGAGCTAAAGACATCGCCGATATGAAGGGAAAAACGAGCGCGCCCATCAAGGCGGCCGATCAGTACGTTGCCCCAGACAACAAGGACACTCCCCCAGCGAAAATGAGTCCGGAAGACTGGAAGAAAATCAAAGAAGAGTATAATGCACATGGCACCGCCCCGGAGAAGGCTCTGGGCGAAGCTATGAAAGACTCGAGAGTGCTCGGAATTGGCTACGGTCAGATTGACTGGAAGACCAACCTTGAATTCGTCAACTCGACCTTGGCCGAGCTCAAAAAGAATGGTGCCACGCATGCGGTTTTCGATATGCCTCCTGAGACTCAGAGACTGCTTGATAAATTCAGCGAGACCGGTGTAGTCGATCGAAAATTGCTCGAGCCCGGCGCCGACATGGACTACAAAGCGGCCTACATGCAAGCCGCTCTCAACAACGGACTCAAGATCGTCGCAGCAGGTAGGGAGTCACCAATCGACAACGGCAAATCCCAGGAGCGTGCTGACGCAGTTCAAAAAATTCTTAGTGACAAGAACGCAAAGGTAGTGATGATTGGCGACGACAACCATATCGCTTCAGGCAAAGACCGTGAAGGTAGACCGACGACGGTACAGCGGCTTAAAGATGCCGGAGTAGCGGTCAAAACTGCGATTGTCAATGACACCTCGAACTCGGACAATTATGCTGCCAAAACACTCAAGTCGCTGAAGGCACCAGTCGCGGTGTCTACTGACAAAGCCGCAACAATCGGAACGCAACAGGGTGGTTTTTGCGGTCACTCAAAACTGAATCAATTTGACTATCTCGTGCTTTTTCCAGAGGTAAAAGAGAAGTAGGTAGTTAATGCGCGTCATCAAGAAAGATACCTCGAATGCCCCCGAGCCCCAAGACTATTGCTTCACCAATACAGCAATCATCTTTGCGCTTATAGGCATCAGCCTTTCGCAGACTCCGACACAGGCAAGTCCCGATCAGTCATCGCCATCCAACGACTCAACTAATCAAATTTATGTAATACCAAATACAGTGACTCCAAAAACTCCAGCTAGAACAACTGAGATGTACGAGTCAACTCCTAAGTCTAGCCGCGCTCCAGCAGCCGTAATCGAAGGCAGCAAGAAAAGTAGCGACACAACTCCACAGAGGCAAACAGGAATGAAAGAGTTCTCCACCCAAAATACATGCAGTAGTCCATTTCCTTCATTACTTTCACCGAAAGAGAACGCAGACGCGAACCTTGAATTTGTTACCGGCTATGCATTACAGCGACACGGAAAGCTAAAAGAAGCAGCGAAAAGCTATGAAGTCGTTGTAAAATCGTTGCCGGACAGTTTTGAGGCTTACTACAATCTCGGGCTGTGTCAGCGCGAGCAGGGTGACCTGAGAGGTGCACTCAAATCGTTCGAAAAAACCGCCATGTTGCATCCATTCTTCAAACTGGTTTATCAAGATTTAGCAGATCTGTATTCGAAAGCGGGACAGGCGTCCAACGCTCAATCCGCCATGGCAATGTACAATCAGCTTTAGCCATTCCATCAACCAAATTCAGGGAGAACCAGCGATTCTCTATTGCAATCGCGCGGTTTTGCCTTGATTGATTTAGCCCTTGCAGTCTCGACCAACAATATCTGGTGGCACAAGAGGAAGAACAAGTCTAAAAAGACGTGATGGCAACAGTGGATGTCCAAAGAAGCACTGTCCATCCAATAGTGTTTAGGAGCAAACACAAGCAATTTGATAAACTTTATGATGGTAGCAGGACACTAAACGAACTGAGCGGGGGCAAACACAAGATGAATGAATCGTCGAATCGAGCTACCTGCTGTCCATTCACGTCATTTGTGTTCCCTACCGACAATTTGATCGCGACTACCGAGTTTGCCGCCGCTTATTCCTCGCAGACGGAAGGCAGATTTTCCGACGCGACAACACGCTATAAAGCGGTACTCAAACAACTTCCCGAGTGTTTCGAAGCGTACTACAACCTGGGTCTTTGCCTGCGCGAGCAGGAGCATTTGGCGGAGGCACTATCAGCTTTTGAGAATACCGCGAGGTTACATCCTCTTTTCAAAATGGTTTATAAAGACCTGGCCGACCTATATACTAAGGTTGGTCAAGCTTCCAATGCTGAAGCTGCTATTGCTGCGTACAGTCAGCTCTAGCCTCGAACTTGCATATCCAGTATGAGGTGTCTATTTTGGAGACGCAATCGCCCAACTCGGTCAAGTTGACTCTTGACGATCTTACCGTTGGACAAAAATTCAAGAGCGGTTCGCATCTGCTGGACGAAATGCAGATCAAAGCATTTGCCAAAGACTTTGATCCGCAACCGTTTCACTTAGATGACGTTGCCGCGGTGAATACACTCTTTAATGGGTTGGCTGCCAGCGGTTGGCACACGGCTTCAATCACGATGAAGTTGATAGTGACCAGTACGAATATCGCCGGCGGTATCATCGGAGCCGCAGCTGAAGTATCGTGGCCAAAGCCGACCCGTCCGGGCGACACATTATGGGTAGAGACGGAAGTAATGGAAGTCAAGCCATCGCAATCTCGGACCGATCGAGGGATCGTCACCGTACGCAGTGTCACTTACAACCAGCATGACGAGGTTGTGCAGATACTAATTTCCAAGTTAGTCGTGCCGCGGCGGAGTGACTAGCACTGTGGTTAGCCCTGGAGTGATCAGCTTAATAACCTACGTTCCGGCCAAAGACTTCGAAGAATCGAAACGCTTTTATCGCGAGATCGGATTCGACCTGAAAGAAGCATGGGGCGGCAATTTTGATTGCGAGCTCGGCAACGCGAAATTTCGCCTTCAGAACTACTATGTCAAGGAATGGGCCGACAATTTCATGCTTCAATTCGCGGTCGAGGATGCGCGCATCTGGTATCAACTCTTGAAACCCATCGCTGATAGTGGTCGCTACAACAACGTTAGAGTATCGGAGCCTGAGGTTATCGATAACACAGTCATTACTCATGTCTGGGATCCTTCAGGCGTATTATTGATTTTTGTTCAATGAATTTGACTGCCGTTTTCTGAAACGGGATCTCAAAGCCTTGAGAAAGACGCTATTTCTGTCGAGATATGGGGTGAGGTATTCTCATTCAGGACCACTGAAATTATCTACTGTTGATTCACTTTCAGCATGTAGCCCGCTCCACGAACAGTAGCTATAGGGCAAGTACCGTTTTGTTCCAACTTCTTACGCAAACGCGAAAGACAAACATATAGAGATTCGCTGCTCACGTTCGAATCGGAATCCCAGAGCCGCCGGAGGAGCGCATCCGCGGAAAATACTTCGTTGGGTCGCTGCATCAAAAATTCTAGAAGGGTATACTCCATCGGTTGCAACGAAATCTGCTTACCAGACTGAAATACCTCGCGAGTCTTAGTGTCGATCTCTAGGTCGCCAGCGCTTAGCTTCGGCGCGAGCAAGATGGGTTGTCGGCGCAATAACGCCTTTACACGCGCCATTAACTCCTGAGGGTGGAAAGGCTTCGTAAGATAATCATCGGCACCAGCCTCGAATCCAGCTGTTTTATCCTGAATTCCGCCTTTTCCTGTCAGCATGAGAATTGGCGATGACACGCCGCGAGTTCTTACAAGGGAGCAAAGCTCGATACCAGTCATCTCCGGAACTTCCCAATCCAGGATATACAGGCCATATTCAAACGACATCAGTCGCTCTCTGGCTTCTAGACCGTCATACGCAATGTCCGTCAAATGATGTTCAGTTGAAAGCCATGTCTCCACGGTGGTGGCGACAGACATGTCATCCTCGACTAACAGAATTTTAGCCATTGAGCCTCAAACAATTATCCGTAGCAATAATACAGCATTAGTCTGCATATAGCCCGCCGGTGCGCCATAGTAAGGTCCCAGTAAGGTGAGGTTGCCTATCATTATCAAGTCAGTGGGGAGAGAGAAAATGAAGATTATCAATAAACTGATGAGATTTTTGATTGTCGCCAACCGAAAGTCACCTCCTATCAAAACACATGAGCCGGAGATGGATAGGGTTGCTAGCTGCACCAGCAAGAAGCTGATTGGCAATCCTGAATTAAGATTGTTGCTTATCGAGATAGGACCGCCGCCTCTCATATCAGGCAATACAGCTTCGTAGCCGTAACCATTACTCTCTATGGAGAATGAAAGTTGACGAACGGTTCCGCGCATTGACCGTCACGTTGGACATGGTTGCACCTTAGCAGAAACACCCGGACTTCAGCCCCACAACCAATGTTGTCGTGCTTGCAATTCGTTCGATAGCCTGGAGGAGTTGTCCCTCACAGCTCTTCACTAGTCCGTGCTGCAGCGACGACTGATTATGATCCCTTCACCGCAGCAGAACTTTTTGTTAAACTCATCATGACGTCACGTTTTACCTCAATAAGTCTTAGTTCTCAATGCGATTCTACTTCCCTCTTTTTGCTGGCATACTGCTAATGGCATCTATTCTGCTCCTCACCACACAATTCTTGTACATTGACAAAGCGGTGAAGAGTCGAAGTTGGACCCGAGTAGAAGCGAGAGTGGTCAGCGTGGAGGAAGCTGAAAAGCGCGGCGCAAAGTTCGACAAAGTAGATGATGCGCTAAGAGACGTCATGCTACCAGCGATGTTCAGTCTGCCAAGGATCGGTTTCGCTTTCGACCATGATGCCATCACCTATAGATCAACCAATTACAGTTTTTCAATTGATCCACTTGGTCCTAGCACGGAAGAGGTACTGGAAGAATACCCGCTTGGCGCCAGAATCGACGCATACTTCGATCCTTCAGACCCGACCAATTCCGTGGTAAAGCCAGGCTTGAACGAGCACTTTTACATGATCGTGGCATCATCAGTGGTACTAATCGGAATTAGCTTATTTTGGATCACAAGTCCTATTAGAGAAAACATGTTGAGCTAACGTAGACAGGAACTCCCGCCGTTGAATTGTAATTACATCGGATCGTGGAAAAGTTGGACAACAGACGATCAGCAATCCGCTCCCGCTATATTTGCCAGGTCGAATCTTTCAAATCAAGACACGAGCAAAACTCGACATCTATCGCTACTTCTTACTACTCTTAGAAGCAAGCTGAATTTTATCGCCGACTAGTCTTACTTTAAAAGAGAATGCCGATGCTAAAAACTTTGGTGGTGTGGGAAACGGCTTCGCACTGTTAATAGCTTCTTCCAGGGCTTTTGCTAACTTTTCCGAGTCGGAATCAGAATTTTTCTTGCGCACCTCTAGATTTGCAACCGCTCCCGACCGATCAATCGTTACGAGGGCAGTCACTCGACGCGGCTCACCACCTTGCGCGAAGGGCTCAATTCCAGTTAGATGCAGATGTTGCTTGATTCGTGGTGTAAGTGCGTCAAAATATTCGTTTATGGACGCTGCGTCTGGTTGGTCATCCTGGTCGCTCGCGAGTACTTCTCCCGGCTCTTTCAAATGAAGCGATTTGAAAAAGATTTTAGCGTCGTCTGACCCGACGTAGTCGGAGCCTCCTACTACCCATGCCATGTACAGAGTACCCACAGAGGACACATACAACTGCAGCCTGTACGTCTGCCCATCTGTGGTGCCGACGATGTCGCGTCCGGTAACCTTTCCATCCAGCTTGATGTTTTTCTTCGCGGCTACTCCAGACTTGGATCCTCCGAATCGAGCCTCGATGATCCAATCAGCAAGAGATTCGACGGCTAGCTCGGGATCGAATACATACGTGGTATTCATCCCGCTCATGTAGTCCATGACTGGTTTGTTAGCATTCTTACTTGCCACGAGCTTCTGAATGAATTCGTTCATATTCGCATAGCCGAGCGTCATTTCACTCCGAATAGACTCATTCCTGTGCGACAACAATGTTACCCAGGTCTTTACGCTTTCATTCTGCGATGATGTGGTTACAGGTACACCCTCAGACGATCGTTCCATCTCGAAAGGTTGAGGCATCTTAGTAGTGCACAGAAAAGACGTTGAGTACACTTGAGCCCAAGCACCTTTACTATCCGCACCAATAACAGTGGCGTTTTTCTTCTTGAATAAATCGTTGAAGCCGCCTGTACTGAAGAACGGCTTATCGCTATTTTCTACTTGAACTTTGTCGAGATCGATTTTCTCAAGCTTACTACTCAACTTCTTCGAAGAGATGTCACCGGCGGTACCCGTCGTGCCATTTGAACTTCCCTGTGAGTCAGGTGGATTGCCGGATTGTCCGCTAGTACTACTTGCAGTACCAGATTGAGTGGACGGTGGTTCTCCCGTAGGGACTTGACTTGTTAGTGACGCCCACTGCGTAGCTATTACGACGAAACCAAAAATGACGCCTGCTACCACTGCGTGCTTGCTTTTGTCCCACACCTTCAGAGCCTTTTTCTGCCATGCGGGCGTGGGTGTCTTTTTTCTTGGCGCCATCACCGGTGATGGCTGCTCTAACTCAATTTGAGTTATGCGCCTGACGCCACTAAATCGATCGGAGGAGTCTGTGACAAATCGAACTTTTTTCTCTTCTGGTGGCTCGGCAGCTAATATTGGCTCTTTTACCGACTCTTCTCGCGGCACCGATTGGATCGGCGCGGCTACATCGGATACCGATTCGTCGACTACTAAATTCTTGGCTCCTGGCACGGCAATATTGTACAGACCCTCCCAGCTAGGCTTCTGAACCGACGGAGTATCTCCTACGGGCGGAGAATTCGAAGGACTTGGTAGATCGGGCTGAGCAGTTTTCGCCTGAACCTGAAATGGATTTGGCTGTCCGACTCCACCGGATTGTAAGAGACTCGCCCCGGCCTGGCCAAATCCAGGCGGCTCTACAGGAAGCTGATTGGCAGCCGGACTATCTGGCGAAGGGCTGACGCGCATCGCAGGTGGTGGCTCGCGAAATGCGGGTTGGTTAGAATCAGGCTGTCGCGGTATCTTTGGTGAAACACTGCCAAGTTTGTCCCACGGTGAAGATTGCTGTACAGCGACATCCGCTTGCTTGGGGACTTGGGCTTGGATCGATCCATAGGGTTGGCTTGAACCCTGCAAGTGACTGAGATCCTGCGGTTGATTTGATCCTTGCGATTGATAGGTGCCTTGCGATTGATAGGACCCTTGCAGTTGATTGGTGCCCTGCAATTGATTGGTGCCTTCCAGTTGATTGGACCCCTGTGGTGCCCTAGCACCATGGGTTCGAGTTGTCGACGCGTCGACTGATGTTTGAGGTTGTCGCAGAAAGACTTTCATCTCGGCCGGCAATTGCCATCTCGTGGCTGCAAGCCGCACATTATCAGGAATTGCCTCTTCTCTGAGGTGGTCATATACTGCTGTCGGAGGCTCTTCACCCCATGGCGACGACGACTGTCGCGCGAATGATGTCAGACTGCCAGATGGTACTTGCCACAGGGAGTCTGAATTTGCTCGAGCATTCAAAGCGCCAGGTGTCGCCTGCTGCTGCTGCGCCTGGATTTGTGGGTTATCTATCTTCAATTGCCATGGCGAGCCCGGCTGAATCTGCCCAATTCCGGTTCCGACCTGCACTCCAGCCGGTGGTCCCAGCGGAATCCCCGACCGAACAGGTCTGATGTCAGGCGCCCCCACTTGCCCTTGCGGCGGACCTCCAAACTGAGCTTGTCCAGCCCCCGGCGGACGCTGCCCTCCAGCCACCGGTCCCGGCGGAGGCCCCGCTCGCAGAACCGGTCTGATTTCCTGCGGACGCTCGCCGGCCGCTGCCGGAATCGGCGCGGACTGCTGCTGTTGCAACGGTCCGCTGCTCTCAGTCGATCGTGCAACCGCCTGCTGAGATTGCGCAGGAGATGATGAGTGTCCCGAATGCTGTTGACTCGCCATCACCTGTGGTGCACTCCTTTCGGGCATCGCAGGCGGTGCACTGCCAGAAGTCATAGACTGAGTCTGCGGCCAGGAGGCTATTTCTTGAGATTCTGTTCTGCGAGGGGCCGGCATCGAGTCTTCCCAAAGCCGAGCGACGGCACTAGCAGGCATCCATGATCCTAAGTCGCGCCTCCATACCAGGGTATCTTTTAACAGAAAATTGCTGCGCAGCATCTGGCGGAGCTGAACCTCCGCGAATGGCCCACGGGTCTGGCCGTCGATTGCGTAGTACCAGGGTTCTTCCATCAGACACTCCAAGACAGTTCATTATGTACCCAGAGATGGTACCTCTGTCATCACTTGACCACTTCGAAGAGGCTTCGTGACATTAAGCTTTCGCCGCGGAGCACACTGTTCAAGTGTTTCCAAAGATACTTCCTGAATCAATTTATGTGTCGGATCACGTCTTTCCGGGTATGCGATAACCATAACGTCAGACCGGACTTGATTTTTGTTGGAATTTTTCCGTCGAATCGCACTTACCCTGATAGTCGTGTTCAGCACATCAAGTCTTTGCTGTTCGAAATCAGCTTGCGCTACAGAATCCGAGGAGAGAGCGCGTGCATACAATGACGCAGGACGTGCTGCTGATGAGGCTCTGGGCAGGGGTGACTATAAAAAAACTATTCAACTTTGCGAGCAGCTACACAGGCAATTTCCAGGTTTAGACCTTGGTGCGTACGTCCTCGAGTGCCATGCGTACAGAAGCCTGAAGCAATATTCCAAAGCGGTCGAACGTATTCAGATTGCGCAACGGTTGTGTCCCACCAACACCCAAGTCGCCATGCACGCTGCTTGGAATTACGCAGCAATGAAGGACAGAAAAAAGTATCTCGAATCTCTTCAGAATGTACTTAAGACGATAACTCCAACTTCGGAGCCCATTTTCTACAGCATTTTTGTCACGGAGTGCCACAAAGAGGACCTGAAGGAGTTGGAACAAAAGGCATTGGCAGTGCCCAGACAAAACGACCTGAATCGAATCAGACATATATTTTGCATGCCTGCGAAAGACCGATTGAAGTCCATGAGATCCGCTGTAGAACTCATGGAGAAGTTATCACCTTCGACTCCGGACCGGGAGATCGATGCTCTATGCGATTCGTGCGAAAACGTCTGCAACTGGGCCCTGCTTCACGATCATATTTCCGAATGCGAGACCCTTGCTAATCACGCGATTCAACTTAGACCGAACCGGGGAAAACTGCGTGTGTTTCTTGGCATTTGTCTGATCGAACAGGGCAACACGACTCGAGGTGCCAATGAAGTCGCAAGGGGACTGAGAGATGCACCCGATCTACCAACCGCCTTCTTTGCTAAACCGCTGGTCAAGGTTCGACCGTTGCTCGAAGAAGGAAAGAAAGATCAAGCAAAGAAGATTTTGAGAACCTTGCTTGCGTCGTATGCCAACGCGGCTTTACATCCAGAAAATGTAGATCCAGCCCAAACATACAGCAGTATTGGATCTAACGCCGATGAAGGACTCCGCACAAAGGACTATGACAAGGCGCTTCGCGCCTGCAGGCAATTGCATGAAAAGTTTCCCGGTCGCGAAATCGGAGCCTACATCATAGAATGCGTTGTGTACAGGCAGCGCAAACAATTTACGAAGGGCCTGGAATGCATTGAAGCAGCAAAGCGCGTCAACCCTACAGATCCCCAAGTACTTCTGGAGGAGGCTGTCACGTACATGGAGATGGGACAAAGTGAGAAGTCTACCCGACTGCTTCGAGCTATGCTTCCCACATTGGGTCCTGATTCAGAAGCTATGCTCGGAGCGTACATCGGCACCTGTCACGATTTAGGGATGAAGGCGCTGGAATTGAAAGCATTGAGGAAAGCCGTCCCCGACGACATCGCACGGATCAATCATATATTCTGTTTCCCAACAGAGAGAGAACAAGCGATGTGTCTCGATATGGCACTATTGAGAGCGAAAAAAATCACCAAAGATTCTCCATTCGCCGAAGCATTCTCTGCATCGTGCCTGAACATCTGCAATTGGGCATGGCAACACAATCGCATTGGCGACTGCAGACTCTTGGCTACGAAGGCGATTAATCTGCGACCATCGATCGGCATTCTGCATGCGATGTACGGTTTATGCCTTGCTGATGAGGGAGCATGCTCACAGGGCAACTCCGAAATCGCACTAGGTCTTAAGCTCAACCCGGCATTCACCTCAGACAATGTCGCCGATTTCGCCGTCAGTCGAATTCATAATCGACTTTCGCACCGCGAGAAGGAAGCCGCAATCAGGCTCATTGAGTGCACTAAGGACTACATCCGCAATAGTCCGAAGTCGATGTCCACTTTGACTAATCTGGCATGGAAGTACGAGTTTTTCGATAGACTCCAGGCTTTTGGTAAATTTCATACCAAAGAGAAGCTCAGCCAGCAGATCCCGCTCATTAGAAAATACATTGCAGTCAATGAGTTAGCCCGGGTTGAAGAACTCTTGAAGATACAAACAGCAGATCTAGATCGTCTTACAGAAGCTCTCAATATTTTCGCGCTGGATCAGGACGGAGGAACTTTGTTCGTCGGCGCCGGCGCATTCCCTATCGTTCTCTCAATCTCCAGTCGAATGGAAGCATTATCATCGAGCGATCACAAAAATGAATCGGCGGCAAGAACAGGTCAGGAAAAATTAAGAGTTGCCGTCTCCAATATGCTCTATGGAACGCATAGACTATTGCCATCTCCAAGGCTTCAAGCATTTTTTATCGATCCAATAGAAGAAGCTTTGCAGAACGGTCCTCTTCCAGCGTTTTACCTGGAAACTTTGAGTCTGCTCTATGCTCGCTGTGACGATCTCGATAACGCCACCAGAGTCGCGGCAATGTGTAGGACTAGGTTTCCAACTTACGAGCCAGGTCGAAAATTGCAGGCAGTGTTGCTGTTGCGTATGGGCAAAACGAAGGAAGCGGCAGCTGCAGCCAAACAGATCGAAAAGGAATTCGGAATCGTCTACTCGATGGATGATCTCAGAAATGGACGAAGGATGTTCGAGACCAAGCTTGCTGCTGATATTCTGTTCAGGAAACTACGGTCAAGTCAAACCGGTGACACGCCTGAATACTTAAACAGAGATATCGGATATTACCTTGCAAAAGCCAAAACGACCAAACAACTAGATCCGCAGATCACAGCTGCCGGTCTTGCTGTATGCAAACAAGACTACAAGTTTGCATTGAAGCTTCTTGATCAAGTGTTAACGGTTGAGCCGAATAACAGCCGTGCACATGAAGTTAGGTCCTGGGCACTCCTGGCTCTCAATCGCAACGACGAGGCAAAGAACGAGCGGCGACTGGCACGCGAATCTAGTACTACTGATGATACTAAGAGTGGTTCGAGCTCGGACACTCCACGCGTTAAGCTGCATAAATCGACGATGTATTAACCTGGAGGAGCTTCGATTTTGTAGCCCTGACCATAAATCGTCTTTATCATCGCCGCACAATTTTCATCCATCGCAGCAATCTTGGAGCGAATACGCGCAATGTTAGACCTGACTGCCCAAACAGTTATCTCATCATCTAGTGACCAGACGCCATCAATAATGGATTCTGGGCTGAACAGTCGACCCGGATTGCTTACCAGCAGCTCTAGCATGAGGAACTCTTTCTTGGTCAGCTCAAGCTCTTTTCCAGCTACACTAGCACTTCGTCTGTCTCGATCGACAATCAATTCGCCCACTCTTACTATCTGTGTTTTGATCTCAGCCGGACGACGCATAAGTCCTCTGAGACGCGCATACAGCTCTTCCATGTCGAACGGTTTCGGCAGATAATCATCAGCCCCAGAGTCAAAACCAACTACTTTTTCCGCCGTTCGAGTCCGGCGCGTAAGCATTATTATCGGCGTATTGCCACCACGTTGCCGGTACGTGCGGCAAATCTCGGGACCGATAAGATTGGGCACCTCCCAATCAACTATCGCGCAAGCATATTGGTTCGAAAGTAGCATCTCGAGCCCTTCCTCACCGTCATAGCTAATGTCTACAGTGTATCGCTGGGACATCAGCGCTTGCTTAACAAGGGCCGAGAGAATTTTGTCATCTTCGATAATGAGCACTTTCGACACTTCTGATCCTCCAGTCTTCACATATACCCAATATCGGGGCTTCAAGACGATAAAAAGTCGAGCAGGGGCGGCTAGCCATGAATGCCTGAATGTCTCTACTAAGAAGCGAAATTCTGATTCCGTGGAATAAGAAATTCAGTCAATGATGGTAGCTGTTGTATGAAACTTCTGCATCGATGCATTGCCTTCCTGGTAGCGGTGTTTGTGTTTCAATCGGCTATCTTCCTTGTAGTCTTGAAGGAATTCAGCGAATCTCAGGCGAAAGTCGATGAAGCTCGACACTCCGTCGTCATCTCACAGAAGGTCGTTGCCCTACAGAGAGGGATTCAGGACTGGATGTCCAATTTCGTCCTTTCGATTGGGACCGGTAAATCACCGGTGGACGATGAGTATTTGAAAAAAACGAAGACACTGATTGACGAATTCGAGAGCATTGCCGGCGAAGTAAAGAAAAACAGCGAAGACTACAAGTACATCGAGTTATCTCGAAAAGGTTTTGACTACGTGCGCAACGAGGTCGAGACCATGGGCAAATCGATTCACGATGGGAATTACGATTTATCAGTGCTGTACTTGTTTAAGAACGAATCCACAAAAGGACTGCGCGGACATCTACATGACACCCTGGAGTTTTTGTTTCACGTCACGGAACATCATTCTTTGAAATCAGACAAGCTGAAGGAGCTCGACCGCGACAGAGAGATAAAATTCCTTTACCTCATAGGAGGGATGTTCTTTCTAAACTTCACCGGTCTGACGATTGCAGTTCTTGGATTCAACAGAACAGTATCGCGACGCATCGAGATCCTGATCGACAATTTCTTGCGTTTCGGAAAACGTGAGCCGCTCAATCCACCAGAAACTGGAAAAGACGAAATCACAACCCTCGATGAATCATTCAGAACACTGGTACAAGACCTGGAAGATAGCACAGAGAAGGACCGCGCAATGTTTGCATACATGCCGAGCGGACTGATTGCATGTGGCGAAAATGGCCGAATCGAATCGATAAATCCAACTGCGTTGGTAATGATTGGTTGTGAGAACCCACAAAGTCTCGTTGCAAATATTTCAGATCTTCTCGTGGCTAAAGACTCTAGCGCTCAAGATACTGTGAGGACTGATACCATTCCGAAGAATGGCGGCTATCACCTTATACGCTCCGACTCAGGAATGCTCCCGGTGGAGCTAACGAGCAGTAAATTCATTCTCAAGGGTGAAAAAAAGTTTTTGATCGCCCTTGTAGATGTAAGCGCGCGGGAAGAAATAGAGCGTATGAAGCAGGAATTTCTTTCGATGGTCAGTCATGACTTGCAAACTCCTCTTACATCAATCGGAGTCTGTCTGGAGATGTTGCGTCTGCAGATTCCAGAGGATGTCTCGGAGACAGCTCAGAAATACCTTCATATCGCACAGGGCGAATCAGCGAGATTGATTCGATTGACTAGAGACATACTTGATCTCGCCAAAGCAGACACAGGGCAAGTTGTCCTACACAAGCAGTTCACCTCTACGGAAGCAATTGTAGAGCAATCAATCGGTGCAGTAATTCACCTCGCCGAGAAGAAGGAGATCGAGATCGTCGAATCATCCCAGGATCGAGATATCAACTGCGATCCAGATAAAATCAGTCAGATACTGGTAAACTTCCTGTCCAATGCAATTAAGTATTCTGACTCACACTCGCAGATTAGAGTTGTAACTGAAGTCGCCAATGAGCGTTGCCGATTCAGCGTTATCGATCAAGGCAGAGGAATTCCGCCGACGAGCATCGATCACGTTTTCGATCGATTCAAACAAGTCTACGACAAAGACTCTAAGGTGGGCACCGGGCTGGGACTCGCGATTTGCAAAATTCTCGCGGAAGCTCATGCAGGAAGTGTAGGGGTCGAGAGCGTCGAAGGTCAAGGCAGTACTTTTTGGCTAGAGATACCGATGAATTCGCCTGCAACCGAGCTGACACCACCACTGGTGTAATTGACGGCGCAACAACGGACAGCAGATTAATAGAGCGCTTTTCATATCCCGACTTCATGGTAACGATGCAATTGGAAAAATAGACCCGCATAACAATGGCCCTGGAGTTATTTGGATTGGGAACTATCGATTCGATAGTTCCGCTAATGGAAATGGAGGCAAACTTTCCGTCCTTGTCGGTCGAATCGAAAGGATCTGTCAGTTGAAAATACTCAAAAGCTAGAATAGTAGTGCCATCCTGATTGGTGGCAGTTACAACTTGTTTTTCTCTTCCTTACTCGTTCGAATGCCGTGAGCTCTCCGCCACCACCATTAACAGAGATTTCGCGAAAAGGCAGTACAACTTCGTTGTCAAGCGATAGTGAATGCCCTCGGATTAAAAGCAATGGCGATTTTTGCACACACGGTTCTCCACACTTACTTTCAAAACACGAATGAGAATCGTGTTTCGCGGTTTCGGATGGAATCAGGTCTATCGGTGACACATTGCGCTTTGACGGTTTTTCCCATTGTCAGGTACCGCTCCATACATTAGCCTGGTACTCAAGCCATTGGAAAGAAAGAATGAACAAACAAGTCTGCGTTCTGCTAGCCGGAATGCTCATATTGTCTGGCTGTGCTACACAATCGGATAGCACCGACACCAAATCGTCCGGGACATCGGCATCGACGTCTACCTCGACAGCGTCCGTGCCGGTGACGATTGCACAGTATGGTCACGTCTTCCTCTACATGCCGCTCTATGTGGCTATGCGAAAAGGATTTTTCAAAAAGAACGGTCTGGACGTCTCCCTGGTCAGTACCGGCGGCGACGAAAAAACATTCACGGCCGTGGCGACCGGCAACGCACAGTTCGGAGTATCAGACCCAACCTTCGTTGCTATAGCCAGGGAGCACGGACAGAAAGGCAAGGTAGTGGCGGCAGTGGTCCGAGGCGTACCGTTCTGGGTGGTGACATTTAATAAGGATATCGGCCAAATCACAAAGCCGGAAGAGTTTAATAACTACCGCTGTGCAGCATATTCGGCACCTTCCACCTGTTACGCCGTCATGAAAAAGATTCTTGCCGATGGAAAGGCGGAAAAGGCTAGCATCGTGCAGGGAGCGTTCGGCACATTGCCGGCGCTGATGAAATCCAAACAAGCTGACATGGCGCTTGAGATAGAACCGACGGTATCAATCGTTGTGGGAGAAGGCGGACATGTTGTTTATAGTCCGAAAGACCTGCTTGGTGATTTCGCTTTCACGGGGTTAGAGGTCTCGGAGAGGTTTGCACAAGAGCACCCGGAGCAAATCAAATCTTGTGTCACGGCTCTACAAGAGGCGATGACGTACATACACGAGGACTTCGATGGTGCAGTCGAGGTAGCCAAAGAGGAGTTCCCTGACGTCAAGCCGGAAGTCGTAAAAGATGCACTAGCCAGGCTTCGTGAGTCGGGGACAATACCCAACAGTCCGACATTGCCAGAGCAGGCTTGGGACAACGCCATTGCACTGAGAAAGGATCTTGGTGATCTAAAGTCCGATGGCAAGTACGGGGACAACGTCGATATGACTTTCGTTGATGCCGCCATCACCGCCAATACATTGCCCGCAGCCGACAAGAAGTCGCACACGGAAGCAAGCGGGGACCAACCTTAGAACTATCAGACAGATACAAAAACAGCTTTTCTCACAAATTAGGAAGCAAATATGGTCACAAGCAATTTATATTTTAGAGCACCAAAAAAAGCACTGACCATCTCTGGTTTGAAATTTAGCTACCAGAAAGATGCTTCCCTACCCGTCCTTAACGATATCTCCCTTTCGGTGAGAGCAGGAGAGATCATCTCTGTTCTCGGGAAAAGCGGTTGCGGGAAGAGCACTCGATTGAACCTGATTGCCGGACTAATGAAGCCGATCGCAGGTGAGATCAGTATCAATCACGATAAAAGTCGATGCAATATTGGTTATATATTTCAAGAAGACGCTTTGATGCCGTGGCGTACCGTGAAGGCAAATCTGGCGCTCGCACAGGAAATAGGCAAAGTTCCCCATCAACAATGGCAAGTTAGTTTGATGGACTTACTCAGTCGGTTTCACCTAAGCGAAAATATTCTGGAGATGTATCCGACTCAACTTTCTGGGGGAATGAGGCAACGGGTCAGTATCATTCAATCTCTTCTCTTCAATCCACAACTACTCCTTCTGGACGAACCATTTTCAGCGCTGGACTTCTGCACCAAACTTCGTTTGGAGGGCGAATTCTATCGTTTTATAAAAGACACTTATAGAGCCGCTGTGCTCGTGACGCATGATATCGAAGAAGCAATTGCTTTGTCTGATCGAGTGATAATACTGAACAATAACGGCACCATCGAAGCGGACATCTCGGTGACCTTCGATTATTGCCAACGCGATCCGGAGAGCATAAGGGGTGTAGCTGAGTTTGGTGAGCATTACCGCCTGATATGGGCGAAGCTTAAGGCGGTGATCTCGCAATGAAAAATTTAAATAGTCCCAGAACCGTCGCTGCAGTGCAAAGCCAACGTGCAGTAACTATGATGCTATATCCGGTGCCACTAATCGTATTCCTAGTTGCCTGGCAGTTATATACGATTTCGGACTCTCAGCGCCAATTTATATTCTCGAGTCCCGAGAAGGTTTACAGCGCTTTCACGACCTTGATTGTCAGCGGCGATTTGGTGCGTCACTCAGCCGTCACTCTGATGGAGGCGCTCACGGGATTTGTGCTCGGCACTACATGCGGTGCGGTAATTGGTCTTTCGTTATGGTATTCGAGACTGGTTTCGACGGTCGCAAAGCCATACATTACAGCACTAGGGTCTATTCCAATCTTTGCTCTCGCCCCCATGATTATCGCCTGGTTCGGCATCGGTATTGTTTCCAAAATCGCCCTTGCATTTCTATCGACAGTAGTTGTCGCAATTGTTCAGTCATATCAAGGAGCCATGTCAGCAGAACCGCGATTCTTGCGTCTGATGCAGGTCTTCGGCGCCAGTAGGCTTCAGACATTCCGGACAGTCATTCTGCCATCCTCTCTTATCTGGGTCGTCAATGCCATGAAGCTCAATATCGGATTGGCACTACTTGGCGCATTTATCGGTGAGTTTATCTCGGCGGAACAAGGTCTGGGATACATGATAGTCAGAGCCTCCGGACTCTACGATATGGCTACTGTCATCGCCGGAGTATTCACACTGGTGGTTCTTGCTCTTCTACTGACGTCCGTGGTCGAACAAATTGAACGACGTCTCTTGCCCTGGCGATCGAATTGAGTCTTCACCTGGGAAAGAGATCCAACCTCCAGCAGCCGAACAGGATTAAGAAGCCAGACCGGAAGGGGTTGTATCAGAGGCTGCGCGTTGATCTAGGACTGAAGTAGACCTCGCAATTGAACCGGTCCGATGAGCGATGAATATCTGCAGCAGCTGCACAAAAAAATTGAATCGCAGTAGAACAGTGGTGATTGGCAGTCGCTCACTGATTCGAACCCTACTGGAAAACCTGAGACGGAAGTGTGTTGGGCGCGGACCGAACCTACGAAAAACAGAGATGTTTGGCATTTCGATGATGCATTTTCCGATTTGTTGCGGTATAGTTCTCGATCGAGTTCGATTAGAGGAGTTGCTATGATACTCACCGAAATCAGAGCGAAAAACCTTTCTCTACTTTCGGAAAAAGGCTTTACAGTCGCACCGTCCCTTCCCGTCAACGATACACCGCCTTTGCTCCGGTCGACGGATGAAATTCTGTCGAGATTCCTCGCAATGGAAGCTGTTTTCAACTGGGCGTCTGGGCGCGATCGACCCGACACCGCAATGATTGAGCAGCTAGCACGGTGGTTCACGGAGGACGAACGCGCCATCCTTCACCTCGAGCAAAAGCATGCCATCGAGGAATTCAGCTATAACATTGGCTGGAAATTGGAAAATATGTGGCCTCTCGCATGGGTACTGGGCTTTAACATGCAGCCAGACTTCGATGGGACGATAATTCCAGACGCAGTTATCGACGCTATGCTCGGCGATTTTATGGCTAGATTTTCCGAGACAAAACCTCGGTCTGTCGATGAAGTGGTTGAATTGGAAGATCTTTTCTACTGTGCGCACAACGCGGCAGTGAGCGCTCGACTAGGTGGAAAGACCGCTCCCGATGGATTTCATGCCGTGATGAATGGCGGCGTGATTCAAGAGAGACGCCATGCCCTGACCTGGAGCCTGACACCAGGATGCGATTGGGAAGACACCGATCTCAACACTTAGTTCCTTTCCCCCTCTAACTTCTGAGAAATCTCAAATTGATTTCGTCAAGACACTCGTTCCAAATTTTGGAACCGTCTTTGTGACTGTCTACGCCTTCGAAAAATGATTGAAAAACAGCATCAAGATCGAAGTCATCGCAGTTGTTCCACTCGAATTCCATCGTTGAGAGCTGCTTTCGTGGGTCATTGGAACCATACCCCGCCAACCCAACAGCAGTCTTCCTCGGAGGTCTGCCCATCCCGCTTCCCGCGAACTCCAGTTGCGTGTGAGGAGGCTCTCGTTTCCTTTGAATCGTCGAATTGCATCGTATGGTGACCGGACGTGCCCGCAAATTTCATTTTATCGATTTTCACAAGCCGCCGCCGTGGCCACGAACGACTGCGAAACAACCGATCAATACAACATCGGCCCCGATGGCAAATAGCATTCAAATTTGCCAAACGGCTTCGCGGTGAAGAAGTGCGAATTGCTGACGAGCATCCCTTTCATAGCCAGCACCAGCCGCAGCGAAATCATTGATGAGGATAACGCAGAATAATAATAGAAGTAGCAACGTCGTTCTTTCCGGCCAGCTTTACGTCTACGGCTTTAACTTCAGTGCTCCGATAACAGCGGCTCGCAGGTCTGGTTTTACGTATCCATCGCTAGTTTTTGTTCCTGTTTTCAAGAGTAATTTGTCCGCTTTTGGTGCATCAAGCTTCGGATTAAGACTCATTAGCAATGCTATGGCACTAGACCACATGGGCGTCGCGAGCGACGTGCCAGTGCTTGATGAAGTCGTCGTCGGAGTACCGCCCGTTAGAAAAAGGATATTGGTGCATGGACATGCGGCCTCGAAGTTTCCGAAGACGGAGCCCTTGTTCGGGTCAACACCATCAACCCAGCGATGGTCATTTTCATCGAGACCGACAATCACTCGAAAACTCTTTGTGGGTTTGCTTGCGTCCAACACATTGAAGTTACCAGCCCCATTTACGAATAGATCGCCTTCCTTTGAAGCTGCCTTTGCAATTCCTTGAATCACGGGTGATGCGTTGAAACTGTTCGGCGGCGCCGCATTAATGCTCAGATTGATCACGCCTGGACCACCCCTTTCGCTCTGGTGATCGATGCACCAAGTCATAGCGTCGACAATATCTGCGGTATTAAGTGCGGTACCATCGGTGGTTCTGCACATCGTGATCTTGACGGACTGATCATGAGAGCTGGCACTGGCGAGAAAGGTGGCGTTATTGGTAGTGCTGGCGGCTACCGAGGAGACAGAGGTTCCATGCGTGTTTGGCGATGGATCGAACGGAGCTTCCTCGACTCCTTTAGCTCCGTTGTAGAAATTGAACTGTCGAACGTCGACCAGTTCGCCTGCGATTGGTTTTATCCCGCTGTCGATTAAGGTGACTCGAGGCTTAATCACCTGAGTAACGGAAAAGGCATCGAGGATACAGTCCATCTCGCTGTACTTCATCGATTGCAAGTAGGACTGTCCTGGGTAATTTGGATCGCTGATTGTAGGGACACACTGCTGAAAGACGGATTTAAACTTAAGTTCTGCCGAATCCAGGGCCACATCTCCAGATGCCTGGAGCACTTTTAATGCGACATTGGCAGTACCGGACCGTGGCTGAACTTCGAAAACAGAGAATGATGCCTTCTTGCATTTTACTTCGCGCACGATCGTAAGACCGCGATTTTTGAGCCGTTCTTTGAACTGGTCCGCATTCCGTCCGGGTCGGCTCATGATTAATAATGAATCACTGCTATTGGACGCCAGCGCCATTTGCCCAAAAACGAAAGTCCCAAGAAGGGCTGGAATTATTTGTTTTGTCCGAATTGCGTCCAAAGGTATTCGCCCCATCATGTGAGCAAAACTCGCATCCTACCAACCAGCATAAGGTGTGCTAAGTTTTAGTGTCAACTTAAACCTCCGACGGCTTTAACCCTAAGTGGGCATCATCCGGAAAAAGTTGCTAAGAGCGTCACTGCTGATAGTTCTACGTATTTCGCATGCTTTGCACCGAATCTAATTATAGAAATCAGGTAGGCAGATGTCTGCGCCTACAAATTCTCAGAGTCGTCGAAGTCGATGCTGCTCGACGAGATGGTGCGGGAGTCTTTTGTCAAGCGGCGTTCGGCCTGTCGTGGGTCATTAAATTGCTCCATGAGCTGCGCGCGGCTACGGACCACAGATTCGCCTAGATCCATGGACGATAGGAAGTGAAAAACTTCATCACTTTGCCTATCTGCTATCGTGTCCCAGCGCAAGTATGTTGGCAGAGAATCAGCCAGTATGCATCGGTTTTGTGGCGAGGCATTCGACATAACTACAAAGTGCAATGCTGCTAAAGCCTTAATTGCCGACTTCCTGGCCAATTTGAGATGATTAATAGACGCGGGCAACTCCGATGCGTCATAGACTGGACTTCGATGCAACACAGCGATAAAAGAATCAAATGGCGTCGACTGAAACTTAGCCTTGAAATCGGAGTTTTGGTACGAGAATTGCTCTAGGAATTCGAGACTGTATTTTTTGCTCCATAATTCGGCGTTGGTCAACAATGGCGTGCTCTGCGCTGGAACGCTTTCTGATTCCAAGACCAAGCCACGAATTGGGAATAGCCACCAGGAGCTCGAATTCGAATTTGTCACCGCTTGTACCTATCCTACTCATCACAAAGTTGGCAATAATCTTCGTCAAGATCTCGACACGACGCATCCTACCCGGTTAGTCACCACATATAGTGCTTTTATTGCCAGTAAATTAATTGGTTTCGTATATATTCCGTTGTGATTCCAAATTCTACGTGACTGCGTCCTGATATTCAGCGTCCACGATAGTTATCTCTATTTGAACATTGAGATTCTTTCTTAGCGCGGAGAAGATCGCCGCGACATTGTCCATGCTGGGATTTCCACGCTGCGACAACATTCGGTGCAGGCTCTTCGATGGTGCTGGAATGTCGCGAGCAAGCGCCTCGAATCCAATAGTGGCATTCACTAGATCACGAAGGATTAGGCGCGTTGTCTCTGCATCTCCGTTAAGGAAGGAAGTGCTCGCTTCGTCGAGAAGTGCTCGAGCAAATGCGGGATCGCGATTCACGCGTTCAACGACTGTATTCTTGAAACTTCGTGTTAGCGCCATATCTAGCTCCTCTTCTTCTTTGTCTGTTGTTGTTTCTTCGCACTTAACTCTTTCTCTGCTTGCAACTTTGCTTTTCGCGACTTGTATTCTTGATGAAGCCGCTTCGCTTCTTCGATATCGTTGTTTTGCCGCTTCTTCACACCACCACCAAAGAGAATGATTAGGTCATCCCCATCTTGAGCGAGGTAAATACGGTAACCTGGACCCCAATCGATTCTGTATTCACCAACACCCTCGAACCATTTGATGGCTGATACCAGACCACGCTCCATTCGAAGTTTGGCAACCGTGACCTTCGCAGCAGCCTGGGGATCCAGACTGTCAAACCACTTCTTGTATGGGCTGGACCCGTCTTCCAGCAGATATTCTTCTATTCTCACCAGCCCATAGTAACACAAATGTTACTATGGGTCCAGGTTTTGTTATTGGTTCGATGCCGATCAATTGTTCGGCAAGGTGGAGCTGATTGATTCATCGATGGATCCTCAGTCCCAAGAGTCCCTCCCGCACTGGAGAGAGCTTGCCCAAGAAGAGCGGGACTACCGTCGGTTCAAACTGGCGACGACAATATGATCACGCAATTAGCGCCGGCACGGCTTCTATAGGATTCTCGGTTGCCGGCCGAGCGCTGGGAATAACAGGAAGAGGAATAGAGAACGAGTTACCCAAGTCCGTTGGCAATACCGCTTCCAACAACGTGCCTGACGGAAGTGGCTCTATCGATACGATTGGTCTAGATGGCGGAGATACATTGGTCGGAACATCTTTCCCGGGAGCTACAGTCACGCCGGACTACAAGGCACCCGACTATGAGCCTAACAGTGGTCCAATTAAAATAGTAGGTTCAATTAAGAACGCTCCTGTGAATGCGGCACCATCAGAGAAGGTTGCATTCCGGCCAGTGAGGCTAGATCCAAACTATGAGCCTAACAGCGGTCCAATCAAAATAATAGGATTAAGTAACGAAGATCCTCTCTTCACCTCTTTGGTCAAAAAAACTTCGAGCGAGGCTGAGCCGTTCATCCGAGGCACTGAATATGATACTGCTCTTGCGAATGACGACCTCGGAATCCTGCACTCTAAGAAAGAAGGAAAAGCGACTATTGAAAAGGCAGGTTCCCCAGAAGTAGTTTACAAGTCTAGAGCAATTGACGACACGAGCGACCGCGTTGGTTCCTTTTTACGAAATCCAGAGAAAAGCACCGATGACTTGGTTCTGTTCCGATTCTTCCAATCGATTGACCCCAGATGGGTTTCGCGCCGCGCTGATCCATTATAGATATCCCACTCCGGATTGAGTGGAAACATTCTGCCAGGCACGCCGTCTTCCAGTATGATTCGCAATCTCTGTTTGAGTTTTGGTTATTAGTTTCCATCGCACGCACGCGATGGGGGAGGCGTCGCCTTGGACAAAGAAGAACTGGACGCGACAATTGTGGAAGGAGCAGGCAAATTAGTGATTGCAACTTGTCCGTTTTGCCACTTCGTCTGCAAGTGGGTGGCCCTTCGCCAGGAAGGATGCAAAATTTTCCATAACGTCCGGGAAGTGTGTGAGCACGTTTCATCAGTCACGACTTTACATAAACCCAGAATGAGTTTTAAAACCTCGAACAAATCAAGCTGACCGACGAGTGTTGAATAACTGCAATGCGGATTAGCATCGTCAGCATTAGCAAAACTCGCTTTCTGTTGTCATTTTACTTAGTGTTCTTTGTCATTGTTGAGACTATACGGGAGCTTCCTCGGAGTAGGCAGGCATCTACCTTTATTCCGACCTGAAGGTCGAGACTTTTGGTGCATTGGCAACTCGGCAAATGAGCCAAGCTTCGATCGAGTCAGCATTCTCGCAACATTGCAAGCATAAATTCAGTATTGCAAGTTACTAAGGGTGTGAGCATGCCCGGCGATGGACCAAACACTCAGCTCGACAGCACTCCGAAGCCGACACAGGAGACAGAACCATATCGCGATACTCGCGAGAATCTGTTCAGAGATGCTTACTTAACCTCGGACAGTCGAGATACGAAAGATAAATCGAGCCTCAAAACAACTCCAGAGAAAGGGCAACACGGCGACACAGAACCCCCTGGGACCAACGGCGACTCAGCCACCGCTGACGGTACTGCTAATGGAAAGACGACCGAAGATGTTATTAATTCCGGTTTGCGGTCAGGGACAACAGCCGCCTTGTACGATCTTAAGGACGTGGCAGATACTCTGGGACCGGAGGCCGCGTTAGCATTTTTTGGCATTAAACCAGGCGGAGATAAAGCCGATCCGGCAGCAGCATCCGGCGACCTGAGAAATGGTAGTAAACCAACCGCAGACCAAACGGAAGATGGTGGCGAAATAAATCCTGGCGGCGTGCCCAAAGCCCCTGCTCCGAAAACAACCACGGCCCCGCCTGCGGCATCGACTGGCACCAACGATCCAGCGGATAATGGTCACGAGGGTAACGAACAAGTGGAGACGGAAGCGCTCTTCGTCGGACACTTAGTCGGACATTCCAACGGAACACCAGATTCATCTCCTGACGTAGTCGATCCAAATGGTGCAAAACGCGCTGGTAAATCTGATGAATCTTTTTCTCGTGAAACAAGAGAGAAAGTGCCACCACCGCGCGCCGAGAAGACTGAAGGCGATCGCACGGTCGATCGCACACCACCGCCAGTGGCGACCAAGTTCGATAATAACGGCAGAAGACTAAACACCTCGTCTGACATCAAAGGCGTTGGTCGAGTTGATTTCGAAGCAACGCGCGGAAAAGACAATCAAATCACTTCATTAGATATGAAGATAGGCGACAACAAGTACAAGCTTTCCGGTGGAAAAGACGGCGACTGGAGCCTCAAGACGCCAGATGGTAAGTCGCTTGGTCCCGGTGAAATGGAGCGGGCGAACAAAGCTCTCGAAGCTCTCGGTATCAAACTCGACGACAAACGCAACTTCAAAGGCAAGCTGGATATTACAACAGATGGCAAAGTCCGATACCAGAACTTAGACAAACCAGACAAGCCAGATCATAAATCCACCTATCTGTCTCGAGACGGTTCAAGCACAACCTACGATTACGGCAGTTATACAAGAACAAACATAGACAAAGCCGGCACCAAATCGGTTGAAGCATGGAATGGGAAAGAGTTCGTTCCGGTAGTCGGTGAAACGATCAAAACAGGCAATAAAGACGGTTCCATCACATACACATCCACTCTAAAGCACGGGACGAACTTGAAGGTCGAAAGAACGACCAATCCGAAAGATCCTAGCCGCGACGAAACCAAATTTACCAAGCGAAACGAGAATGGTACCGCTGGTGAAGTCAGTAATTACAAGTGGTTAGAAGGAGCGAAAACTACAAACGGCAAAACCACTTACCTCGATGACTCTACCGGCAGATACCGGGACGGGAAGAAGGAAGGCAACACTGTCACATTTACCGACCGAGATCCGAGCAGCAGAGTCTCCTCCGTTACACGAGACGCGAAATCGGGAACCGTCACATACAAAGGCTCCGGCGGTTTTGAACTTCAAAAGAATATGCATACCGACCAGGTCATATCAAGCAAGACCGCCGACGGTCACTACAAATTCGAATATGATTCAAGTGGTGGCAAAGATAGTGGCGCAATCAGCGCATACTGGAAGAATGGCGAAAAGTACACTCGTGTAAGTCCTAATAAAGAAGCGATAAATCACGATATCGCTCTAGGCCGCAAATCGCTCAACGACTTCAAGCCAAAGACCAATGACGACTTGAATGAATATCGCAATCAAGAAACTGGAAAGATTGAGAAAACAAGTCTGGCTGTAGGCCAAGATGGAACAGTCAAAGTTGCCACAGCAGGAAAAGATGGTGGCAAACCAACTACCCAAGAGTTCAGACCCGAAATTTCCTTCACTTCAGAGAAAGACCTTGCGGCGGCAAAACAACAGCTCAAGGTCAAAACCGATGAGAATGGAAAAGCGATCGGTTATGAACACAAAGATGCCAACCTCAAGTTAACGCGAACAAAGGATGGCTGGAAAGCTGAAACGCTGGACGACAAAGAAGGGTTCAAGGAACCAACCGAATTCCAGAAGAAAGTCTATACAAGCGACAATCTGAATGAGGCTCAAAAGCTTAACCTCCTGAGTAACGACAAGGCATTCGATGGAATGAAGTTCGATCCGAAGCAGAAAAAAGAGGTACGCGATCAAGCCACGCGACTACTTGAGGGACGCAAAGACTCGGCATTGCCTCCAAAAGAAAAGGCGGCTCTTGCATATCAGCTCTTCCACCACATTGTCAACAGCGATCGCAACGATCAGGGTAGGAACAACACATGTAATGTGACCGTATTGCGTACCATGGCGCTCAAGGAAAAGCCCGAGGTGGTTGCCAAATTGGCAGCAGATGTGGCGAATGATGGTGAGTTCAAAACCAAAGACAATCAGACTATCAAAGTTCCAATGGATTCCGTAAAAGTGCGTCCTGGTAGTCCTGAAGCGACATTCCCACCTGCTGACGGCGCCCGATCTGCCCTTGGCAAACTTTGGGACGTGTCCACTATCAATGCCATCAAGCAAACCGAATCTGGTGGCGTGACCTACAAAGAAGTTGCTCCGACAGAGCGAGCTGATACCGGCGGGCGTTTATTTCGCACGCGTACCGATGGAAAGACTGAGGTCAAATATTCCAAACCAGGTGGCGGAGGTGACAAACCTTACGACAGTCCAGACGTACAGTCAGGACGACTGGCAGATGCTTGGAATAAACTTACTGGCGATACATTGAAGGATCGATTTCTATCTCACGTCAATCGTGGACTCGATCATAAAGACCTTCAGTCGGGAAAGATTGCTAACAAAGAACAACTGCATAACGCTTTGGTCAACGGCACTGCTGGCGGCAAATCTTTGATAGTTCAGGGAAATACCGGCGATTTAAGCAAGATCGCGAACAAGTTGCCAAACAGGCCTGCTGGCGGCGAACATGTTTGGACTGTCACAGGATACAATCCAATTACCAAACAAGCTACTGTGCAGAACTCTTGGGGTAAACCCAACGACATTAAAATGTCACTTGACTCGCTCTACAATACGATGCAGGCGCCATCCCCGAACAAACGCGGGTCTTCCTACTGGCGACCTATTTCATGACGAGAATTAAAACTGGCGCAACGATATAATGGTTGATTATCACGCTAACTAAGCTGTTAGCATCGGAAATTTTCAGGCAAAGCAAAGGATGATCAATCAATGGAGTCAGAACGAGTTAGAGATCGAATAGACGACATGGCTCCGATCGAATTTATATTCGTTCCGAAAGAGTGGCGTAAGGAGCACAGTGAGCCTGCATTCGGAGACCTGGCGAAAAGCATCTCGTTTTCTCCACCAGCTTCCAACGGTGCCTGCCTCGTGATTTTCGATCGTGGAATACCAGTTGCGGACAGCGCTGGTGATACGTTTAAACAACTTCTAGATCAGCCACATCATGAGCTATCGATGGAAGAGATTGATGACCTCGGTTATCAGATCCTGGGCACCGTAGGCGATGGCTCCGCATTTCATATCCACTCAGCCGATACCATCGATGTTAACGGCAAACCTGTTCTTCGAGTGACCGGCGAATGGATAACAAGTAGCAAGAAATTTGTTGGTCACTATTTCCCGGAGTGGGGCCGAGAGGGTGGTGCCACTGACTACAGAACTATTAGAGAAGTCTATTACGAAGGTGGCGAGCCTCAATTCACTAAGCACCACGAAGAGGCAACTCGCTCGATGAACACCGTTATTTGGACCCGTTAGCTACAGTCATTTCCTCGTTTTTTGCCAAACCATGCGACATCTTGCGTAGCGCCAACGTCTCGCCAGCACAGAGCCTGTTCAGACACGATCCTGTCGACATTCCACGATACGTCAGGCGTAGAGCCGACGTATCGCCAACAGGGAGCCTGCGAGCACGCTCCCTGTTGGCATTCCGCGATCCACCGCTGACCCGCCACGTCTCAGTCATTTGCGGAGCATCCGGTTGTCTAATCCCGGAAGCTGTTTCACTACCAACTTGAACATTGAACTACCAGACTGTGCCATTCAACAAGAAGATAGTGGTACATTCGCCCCCACTATCTCGCTTGTACTTATTTCCCGGTCAGCTTCGCGACTTGCGCGATAGTTTGCCTAAACGTCTGCCTTTCTTTCGTCTCAGAATATACCATTGAATTATCCCAAACTCTTTACAACACAAGAATGCAACCAGGCTATGGCTTAATGGTGCCTAGCTGGGTCAGCATGATTTCCAAGATGAGTATGTTCAGTATATTGCAAGTAGGTTTCAAGCCGGTTTACAAATCCTGAGCTACCTTTTCGTTCTATTCCGATGGAGAATTTTTCAAAATCATGCTGGCGCCCCAGCGTTCGGCTCAAAAGGCATTGATAGTCCGGGGCGAGCGACCAGAGAACGATGGAAATTCTGGTTTGGAGGCAACGGCTTACGGACACACGAAGTTAGTTTGTCAAAACGTGGGCATAAGAACTTGGATGTGGACGGTCGCCGATGGAAGGGGGGGACAAAATACCATGGCTCGTGATGTATGCCTGTTGACCTCTGATGAATCACCGATTTTGAGGTCGGAAATTATTAAACTCCTTGAGGAGAAGGGAAGACTGACGTGCATCAACAAGCAAGAGTCGGACGGCAACCTCGCTGACGAGGATTTGATCTATTCTTGGCAGGACAAGGATCTCTCAGAGCGAGTGTTAAAGGCTATCAACGAAGACAATTATGATGAGCTGACAGAGCTTGGCAACGAAGGCAAGCTTACTTGTTGTGTTCTCAACGTTTTTGGACAAGACACTTTAGCGGAGTACAGCGATGACGAGCTTAAACAGCTCGAATCCGATCGTGGAGTCGATCACGCGACACACATACGAGATGGAAAAGTCCAGTATGAAACCAGCGGGATGTTGAATAGCCCAGATTCAGACACCTTGCGTCAAATGATGCAATTGCAGTTTCAGACAATTCAGATAATCGCATATCTACGCGGCGGACTGCTCATGGACTCTGGCAGTTTGAAAGAAGCATTCATCGAGAAAGGCAAATGGGCCGAAGAAGATTTCGTTGATTACGAAGACGGCAATGGTCATCACGATCAAGAAGAAGAAGAAGAAGAAGAAGAAGAAGAAGATGATGATGATGATGACAACAAGTAAGAACCAACTGACTCCTACTCGTGGATCATATGCTCAGGATCTGTCAATAATTTTGTGTCATTAGGCAGCCAGGTGCTCCCGGATCGGATCTGTCAATAATTTTGTGTCATTAGGTTAGACAAGCGGAACCCTTCCTTCGAACTCCAGGGAGAACCAGTTCA
>JAIERK010000160.1 GCA_019746975.1 Candidatus Obscuribacterales bacterium | reverse complement strand
ACAATCTCCTGGATTGTCCGCCAATCAGAAGAAGATGCAACTTGCTGAGAAGTCCGTATCAGGCACGCTCAGCACAAGGAATGTCAACGGTATGCTTTCGCATAAGGAAGTAGAAGGACAGCTGGTCGCACGCGCTGTCTCGGCTACTCTTGCAGATCCGGTGGCTGCATACGCGCCGTACAACAGAGGCGAAAGCCAGATTCGTCGGCAAACGAAATCGAGTGTTGCTGGACGCGTGACGCGCGGTTCTCGAAATTTCTAGACGTTTTAAGCTAGGAGCCGATATCTGCGAAAGGCATGGATTGCCATTTGGCAAAATGGGCGTCGTGCGGAAGACTGTTAATTCGGCAGGTCGCAGCGTCAAACGGTAAATCGACATCGATTGGGCTGCTGAATCGGCTTAGGCTACTTGACAGGTGCAACACCAGGAAAAACGCGCTTGAACTTAGCTGTCAACACGTTCATTGAGTTCTGAATGGTTTGGCATGACAGTTTCCTTAGCGTCATACAACTGGCGTCAACTACGAAGTCGGCACCTGGTAAGGGTTGAGTCAGTCGTACTTTAACTTGATACCGCAGAAGAATTTCTTGATTGGGCGGAGTAGCAGAAAGCGCTTGTAACGCTGAAAATCGGCGAGGGGACCCTCCGGGTGTGCGCCGGGATACTGTCTGAAGTATTCCGTCATCTCTTCTGTGATCGTGCATGCGCAGCCAGTCTCAGCAGGACTCGGCTTTCCCATTCGCTCTATTGTTCTTGCCCGTTTGCCTCTGAGAGAACGTCCACACGTTTCTACTTGCTCACCATCGAGTTGTTGAGGCGAAGGACTTAGTCCAAGAAGAGCGTTCAAAAATTGTCCTTGAAGTATAGCGAGCTCCTCTCTTGGGGAGGACTCGCTGCCGTTGTCACTTGCACAACTGTCCACTTGTGCGGATGAACGCCCGTGTTCAACTGGCTGACGAGATTTGTCTAGAGGCATAGAACGCTTTTGTTCTTGCCGCGAAAGATGTTGCAAGTCCGAAGTCTTGATGGCGTCGAAGGTTTCGTCTTTGTTCGATGCTTCTGTCATGGTGGCGTCTAATTCCATTTTGCGGTTGAAGGATGTGTTGAGACAAAAACTGTCTCGGCAATCCGGTCGAGTTCTTGATTTAGTGTCGCTGCGTCAGGAAAATTGTCGTCGCGCTCGAGCATTACTCGTGGTGGCTTTGCCAGCGTGTTAACGCTGTCCAATAGGTCGAAAACACTGTCGACAACCGGGTGAGCATGAGTGTCGTGATAAATTCCCTGGTTGACTGTGCCGCCCGCGGTGTGCACGTATGCGATTCGATCGAGAGGTAGTTTTTTCATGAAGGCTACCGGATCGAATTTGTGATTGACAGCGTTGGCGTGGAGATTGGCTACGTCGAGGAGTAGCAGCGAGTTGGTTTGATTGAGGACCTGTGTGACGAATTCGGCTTCGTCCATCTCCGAGTTTTTCCAATCACAAAGCATCGCGATGTTTTCCAGCGCGAGCGGGACCGTCAGATGCTCTTTTGCTATCATAATGTTTTCTACGATTACCGAAAGGGCTTTTTTTGTTCTCGGCAGGGGAAGCAGGTGACCCGAGTTTTTTCCGTCAGCAGAAACAAATGCGATATGCTCGCTGACAAAGGGCGAGTCCAATCGCTGGGCCAGATCGTTAAACCGTTTCACCAGCTCTACATCGGGTCGATGCGCACCACCCAGCGACATCGAGATTCCGTGAAGTATAACCTCGACTCCGCGCTGCTGTAATCGCATAACCGGATCTGGTACCACTCCTCCTTTTATATTTTCGAAGAGAACTTCAACGAATCCTACATCTCTGCGTCTATCGATCGCGACTGCCAGTTCTGGTCTCCAGCCTATTCCTAGCTTTGTTTCTGTTTTGTTGGTTGACCGAGTGTTCATTTTCTAGTCCTTCGAAATTACAGATGCTTGTTGTACCCAGCGCCTGTCGGTTATCCGCCACAACCGCCTCCGCAACCGCCGCCGCAGCCACCACCGCAACTGCTGCCACCTCCGCAGGAACTACCGCAACTGCCTCCGCTCGAGATCATCTGAGGTTTCATTGCTGCTCGTGCGATGTTGAACGGATCGCTCAGGGCATATGCTCCTGCTATCAAAGTCCCGCCGAACAGAGCGTAGGCAAGGGACATGTCCTCTCTGTCCAGGTTTCTCGTACTGCTCGCGAAGTTGACTCTCAGCGGGCTGTTTTCTTTCTTCAGTAGCTGGAGTGCTTCTCGCCCCAGCGAAGTTTGATGGCACTTGATTGACAAAGCGATGATTGCGGCACCACCGGAAACAGCCAACATCAAGCACAGGAATGTGACTGGTCTGGCGTTGGCTATACCGTTCATCATCCGCGGGAAGCCAAGCCAGATTGGGAGAACCAGGAAAGTCGCGGCGGACAGCAATCTGGCCCAACCTTCTCTTTCTGGCGACGGGGACAGACCGTGGCGCACGAGATTTTTTACTATGCGATCTATCGATGGCTCAAAGAGTTTGTAAGCGTCTTCGACCGTGGTGCTCGCACGTTGGGCTATTTCGAAAATTCGTCTTTCCATTGTGTGGAAGGACTTTATGTTTTTAGTGTCTATCGACGAAATTATCCTGGTCGTCGGATCTAGGGTGAGGACTCCTGAGTGAACCATCGTTCCGATTGCCGTCAAGAAGACCTGCTCGCGTCCGCCGGTCAGGTAGGCGATGTCGTACTGATCGATGGCGCCGTCGGACAGTTTTTTCTTCGAAACATGTAGAACGCAGTCGCGAATAACGTATGCTGCCAGTACGGTTACGATGAATAACAGCCCATACCAGGCTAAGAATTCGGGACCTGAGATTTGCATGAAAAACATGTGTGACCTCCTGTGCTGCACTATGTGTGGTGCATCACCATGGAAAGTATTGACCCTTAGAGAACGGGAAATGTGAAGGTTGCCGTGTGGCAGATTATGAGCACAACCAGATTGGATCAGCCTTTAAGCAGTTGGGCTGGCAATCATTGTTTTCGGTTTTTTTGTAACTTTCAGTAAGCTGACTGGTGGGTTTCGGTAAACATCTGAGTCTTCGTCGACTGCTTTTTGTAACTACCTACTTCTTTCTCTTCTTTTGATCCATTCCTCTTACATGCCACTACGGTACCAAGCAACACACTAAGAAGTGGTTAACCCATAATGATGAAAATCTGAAGATTATTGAACTTGAGCTAGACCGCCTTCAGGCTGAGCAGTTCTGGTTTAGCTATGATTCTGGAAGAATTTCTGGTAGGGCCTTGAGGCGAATATGCTACAAAAAGACGTGAGCAAGTTTTGCCGACGTATAACACTATAACATCGCGGCAATTTTGTAGTAATCGCACATTCTGCGGACAGTTACTTCGCGCTGGTGAGAACCGGTACTTTCGCGAGCGCCTGTTCCAGATCCTCGAGGAGATCGTCGATGTGTTCGATGCCCACAGAAAGACGGAGCATTCCGTCGACTATGCCGCGCGATTCACGAATCTCTTTCGGAATCGAGCCGTGCGTCATAGATACGGGATGGCAGAGCAGCGATTCGACTCCGCCCAGGCTTTCAGCCAGGACGAAAAGTTTTGTCGAGGAGGCGAATGCGTTGGCATTGCTGAGACCGCCTTTGATGACGAAGGTCACCATCGCGCCGAAGCCTGACATCTGCTTCTTCGCGATCTCGTGTTCGGGGTGATCCGCAAGACCTGGATAAATTACTCGCTCGATTGCTGGTTTATCACGAAGGTAATTCACGACAGCCATGGCGTTCTTCTCATGCGCCTCCATGCGGACAGCCAGAGTCTTGACACCACGAAGCACCAGGTAGCAATCCATGGGTCCTGGTACCGAGCCTACAGCATTCTGATGGAACTTCAATGTCTTGTAGGCTTCTTCATGGCTGGTCAGGACGGCACCACCAACGACATCACTATGTCCACCGAGATACTTTGTCGAGCTGTGCAGCACGATGTCAGCGCCGAGGGCAAGCGGTGTTTGCAGATAGGGGCTCGCGAAGGTGTTGTCGACAACTGTTAATAAACCCTTGGCTTTAGCGAGATCGGTAATCGCCTTGATATCGACAATCTGCAAGAGAGGGTTGGTGGGGGTTTCCAACCAAATCAGCTTGGTGTCTTTTGTGATTGCCTGCTCGATATTCTTGATGTTGCGCGAATCGACCCAGGAGAACTTAATTCCGTAACGGGCCAATACTTTGTCGAAAATGCGGTAGGTACCGCCGTAGACATCGTCGCCGACGATGACATGATCGCCTTGCGATAGCAGGTTCATCACGTTCATCGTGGCTCCAAGACCAGAACCGAAGCACATGCCGTACTTTGCTCCTTCGAGCGAAGCAAGGCACTCTTCCAGCGCTGTTCTTGTTGGGTTGCCGGTGCGTGAGTATTCGTATCCTTTATGTTTGCCAATCTCTTCCTGTACGTATGTCGAGGTTTGATAGATAGGCACGTTAATTGCACCGGTCGTCGGATCGGGCTCTTGACCAGCGTGAATAGCTCTAGTTGCAAATTTCATTATCTCTTGGCTCCTGCTTCTGATTTTTTCTTTTGCTCTTCTTTAGATGCCGATTCGTCCGAATTCATTGTGGCGCGCAGATGGGACATGATGTCGAATCGCGTCAATACGCCGCATGCTTTGCCTTGATCGGTGACGACAACCATGGCGTTACCGAGGCGGAATGTTTTGTACAACTCGTCGATTTCGACATGCAAATCGAGCTGAGGGAAAGGCTTGCCCATCACGTCAGATACCCGAACCTGACTGGGGTCTCTGCGCTCGTACACGACCTGCATCGCGACAACATCATTAATATGTCCGACGCTCTGTCCGGTTTGCGTGACGACTGGAAGTTGATCGATGTGATGTTGTTCCATCATATCGATAGCTTTGCGAATCGGATCTTCTGGTGTAACCGTGATTAGTGGCGGGAATTTGCCGCGATCGGCTTTTCTTGCCATCAAATCGTTGAGGTAATAGCTGTGCTCCGGTGCCGGGAGGAAGCCGTTGTCGCGCATCCATTCATCGGAATAAATCTTGCTCAAATAGCCGCGTCCGCCATCCGGCATCAGCACGACGATAACGTCGTCGCCGGACATCGTCTCGGCGATTTTGAGCGCTGCCGTCATGGCCGTACCGGACGAACCACCAATCAGAATGCCCTCTTCTCGAGCCAATCTGCGCGCGACGTTGAAGGACTCCTTGTCGCTCACCCGCACGATTTCATCGACAATCTTGAGGTCGGCATTGCTAGGAATGAAGTCTTCGCCGATTCCCTCTACCTTATAACTCTTGGGCATATCGCCTGAATAGATAGACCCTTCCGGATCCGCTCCGATGATCTTTATCTTCGGATTCTTCTCTTTAAGGAATCGTGCAGTACCGGATATGGTGCCGCCCGTACCGATGCCGGCGACGAAGCAAGTCACTTTTCCGTCCGTCTGGTCCCAGATTTCCGGTCCGGTCGAGATTGTATGAGCGAAGGGATTGTTGGGATTAGCGAACTGATTGGGTTGGAATGCTCCTGGTATCTCCATGGTCAGCTTATTAGCCACCGAATAGTAGCTTTCGTGTGAGCTAGCCGATACCGAGGTCGGAACTATAACCACCTCTGCTCCGTAAGCCTTCAACAAATTTATCTTTTCTATAGCGACCTTGTCAGGAACTACCAGAATGCAGCGATATCCTTTGACGGCTGCGATCTGAGCCAATCCAGTGCCGGTGTTACCGGAGGTCGGCTCGATGATTGTGCCGCCTGGCTTTAGCAGGCCGGCTTTCTCGGCCTCTTCAATCATCCGTTTTGCCGGTCGGTCCTTAACCGATCCACCTGGATTGAACGGCTCCATCTTTGCAAGGATCAAAGGTTTCACACCAGCTGAAATTTTGTTGATTTTGATAAGCGGTGTGGAGCCAATCGTTTCAAGAATGTTCTCGTAGTACTTCACCAGGGGTGAACCTCCCGTACAATATATGCAAAGCGAGTAAACATTATACTGCCTGTCAGTCGAAAAACTGAGCGAAACCGATTCTGAAACTCTTGATTAACTACAACTGCTCTACACACGCAAAGCCGCATGACGACCGAAAAAAACACATTCCGTCCCGAAGATCTCGACTCTTGGGAACACGACACAAAATTGGGAAATCCCGGTGAATATCCGTATACACGGGGCATCTACGACAAGATGTATCGTTCTCGCGTTTGGACCATGAGGCAATATGCCGGGTTTGGCAACGCGAATGAGACGAATAAAAGATTTAGATATCTATTAGCTAATGGACAGACTGGTTTGTCTACAGCTTTTGATCTTCCTACGCAAATGGGAATCGATAGCGACGATCCGATGGCGTTCGGCGAAGTCGGCAGGACTGGTGTTGCAATCGACACACTTGCTGATATGGAGAAGCTTTTCGATCAAATAGATCTTTCCAAAGTTTCTACATCGATGACAATCAACGCAACGAGCTCGATTCTGCTTGCCATGTATCGAGCGGTCGGAAGGAAGCAGGGCGTCGACCCTAAGCTCCTCAACGGGACCATTCAGAACGATATCCTGAAAGAGTATGAGGCTCGCAATACCTACATTTTTCCACCGCAAGGCTCGATGCGCCTAATTTGCGACATCTTCGAGTTCTGCTCGACAGAGATGCCGAAGTGGAACACCATATCAATCTCGGGATACCACATTCGTGAAGCCGGAGCGACTGCGGTCCAGGAGCTGGCATTCACATTCGCTAATGCCATTCAGTATGTTGAAGCGGCGATCTCCCGAGGTCTTTCGGTCGATGAATTTGCGCCTCAACTGAGCTTCTTCTTCGTTGCACAGATGAACTTCTTCGAAGAGATTGCCAAGTTCCGCGCGGCGCGCAGACTCTGGTCTGAGATTATGAAGGAGCGCTTCAATGCCCAAGATCCAAAATCATTGATGTTGCGTTTTCACACTCAAACCGCGGGCAGCAGTCTCACACAACAGCAACCCGACAACAATATTGTAAGAACGGCCGTTGAGGCACTAGCTGCGGTACTGGGCGGAACGCAGTCCTTGCACACTAATTCCAAAGATGAGGCGCTGTCCCTTCCTAGCGAAGCCGCGGCGCTCACAGCACTAAGAACACAGCAGATCATCGCCTTCGAGACAGGCGTCACGAATGTCGTAGACCCCGTTGGCGGCTCTTATTTCATCGAAAGTCTGACCGATAAGATCGAAGGCGAAGTGCGAGATTATCTCGCTCGAATTGAAAAGATGGGTGGTGCTATCCAGGCTGTGGAAAGCGGTTTCATCCAAAAGGAAATTCAAAATGCCGCGTACGAATACCATAAAGATGTGGAATCGAAGCGACAGATTGTAGTTGGCGTCAACGATTTCGTAGATGAAGCCGACGATGATATGAAACTGCTGCGAGTCGATCCGAAGCTCGAGGAAGAGCAGGTTCGAGATTTGAAACGCATAAAGGATACTCGTGATGCTCAGAAGGTAGAGCAGTCGCTCGAGCGGCTATTGGCCGCCGCGAGAGGAACGGACAATCTCATGCCTCTTATCTTGGATTGCGTCGAATCTTATGCCACCGTCGGCGAGATCAGCTCGACAATGAAGAAGGCTTTCGGCAAGTTTAAACCAGTTGTCACCGTTTGACCTACCAACAAGGATTGTTGTCGAAACTAAATGAGTAACGAACCGAAAGTTTCAATCGTAATAGTCAACTGGAAAACACCAGAACTTCTCGCGGTGCTGTTGGACTCGATTGCTCGTGAAGACGAAGAACATGAATCTTTCGAGTTGCTGGTAGTCGACAATAACTCACAAGACGGCTCGGTCGAGATGCTCAAGTCGCGCTATCCGAACGTGTTGCTCACAGAGAACGCTGACAACGTCGGGTTTTCAAAAGCGTGCAATCAGGTTATTCCGCAAGCTCGCGGCAAGTACGTTCTGTTGCTCAATCCTGATACCGAGATAACGAAGAATGCCGTCTCGACGCTCGCTGATTATCTCGATGCGCACGCGGATTGCGGAGCCGTCGGTCCCAAGGTCCTCAATCCCGATGGTACGTTACAGTTGGCCTGCCGACGCTCTTTTCCTAGTGTCAAAGCCTCTTTTTTCAGGTTGACCTACCTGAGCAAGTTGTTTCCAAAAAATAAGAACTTTGCCGAGTACAACCTAACCGACCGTGACCCTGACGAGGAGCTAAAAGTAGATGCCCTTTCCGGGTCCTGCATGATGGTCAGAAAATCAATTATCGACATCATCGGTTTGCTCGATGAGCACATCTTTATGTTTGGTGAAGACATCGACTGGTGCTGGAGAATCAAAGAACAGGGCTATTCCGTTGTCTATACGCCAGCTAGCGTGATTTATCACGTGCACGGAGCTTCAAGCAGATTGCGTCCGGTCGGAGCGACCATCAATTTGCACAAAGGTATGCATGTGTTTTACAAGAAACACTTGGCAAAGAAATATTGGGCTCCATTTAATATACTGGTGTATGCTGCAATTTGGAGCCGAGCATCTTTGTTCATCCTGGTGAATGTGATGCGGGGGCTCTTTATCCGTCGGCGCGGGCTTTCGGCCTCTGACAGTCGCATGAAAGATGCACCATCATTGCAACCGACAGGCGAAGTCAAGGTTCGAGTAGGCAATAAATCCACCCACACAAAATAAAAAAAGATGGCATCCAACGGCGTCAGAAGAGTCCTTGTAACTGGAGCTACCGGCATGATCGGTAGGCAAGTCGCGGCTGCATTGCAGGCGCAAAGCGTCGGGGTCGTTCGAGCGCTGGTCAGGGACAGGCTCGAAGCGCGCGAAAGATGTGGCAATGTTTTTGACTTTGCCCTATCCGAAGTTCATCAAGCCGATTTCGCGCGAATGTTGGAGCAGGACCACAGGGAGCTCACCAAAGGCTGCAATATCGTCATTCACGCAGCGGGCCTGGCGCATCAGCCGGATGCGCCTTATCAAGAGTATGAGGTCAGCAACGTCCGCGCCACGCAGGCGCTGGCGGAAGCATGCGCTGCCAATCGGGTCGACACTTTCGTATTTTTCAGTTCATCTGCTGTTTATGGTCCTGGACCGTTCAGCAATGTACCGGAGACAGCCCCGCTTAAGGCAAAGACGCCGTATGCGGTTTCTAAGGCTGCCTCAGAGACCTTTCTCAAATCATTGACGGGAGTAAAACGGATAATCGTGCTTCGCCCTTCGCTCGTCTTCGGAGAGGGTGATCGGGGCAATCTGCTCCGAATGATTCAAGAAGTGAAGAATCAACGCTACAAGCACATAGGTGCAGGAGAAACCGGTAAGAGTTTGATCTACACCAAGGATCTTGCGCGAGCCGTTCTTCTTTGTCTTTCGAGAGTGCCGGAAGGTCATCATGTCTTCAACGTTGCCAATCCCGAGCCTGTCTCAGTTCATGATCTGGCAGAGGAAATTGCAAGGGCACTGGCGCTCGAGAAGAAGATTCCTTCTGTGCCGGCCGGTCTTCTAAAATTCGGAGTCAAGATGGCTGAGATGGTCATGCCGGGCAAGGCGCCTGTGACCACGGAGCAGCTTGAAAAATTGACTACCGAAACGACATGCTCAATCGCCAAGCTCGTTCATGCAACTGGGTTTAAACCCAGAATGACTCTTTCTAACGGTATCAAAGCCGAGATTGATTGGGCGGAAGCCAACAAGCTGCTTTAGACGCGCAGTTATTGTGGAAACTTGTAATCTGGTTACTTTCTGGCACCAGCCGCGGTAGCTTTCTAAATACTAAATTCGGAGTTGGTATATGTCTCGAATTTTCAGCGTCGTCGCTTCGGTAGCCATCCTAATCTTGGCTACGATTGTCCCAGCGATTAGCTGCTGTTCGCTTTTCCCAGCCAAGTTTTCAGGCACCGTTATTTATGCTGGAGACGCTGATAAGGCTGATGAAATGGCGAAATTCGCAAGGAACGATATAGGTGTGGTCCGCTACAAGGACCAACCGCTTCCGAAGGACGTGAAAAAGCTTTTACCTCAGTGCATCATGGGTGAAATCGATAAAGGGCTGAGAAAGAACGGTGACTTTGTTTTTTCTACCAATGATGTTCGCGGCGGTGTGTTAAAAGTAATCCGAAAACGCCGCCAGGTGTAAGAAAGTGATTGTAGTCAAGAGATGGGTGTGCAAAAATTGATCCCCTGTCCTAAAATTGTGGATGTATTAGTAGATCAGACTGAGCCAGCCGGAGTGCACGTCTCAAAAACGGAATAGTCCTGGCGAAAGTGGATTTTAATGGGTGGTGTGACATGATTAAACGGATTGGAGTAAAGCGCGGAATGGCGATTCTAAGCGCATCCATTCTGGCATTGAGTTTTATGGCTCCCAATAATGCGAGCGCCGCAGACGAAGGCGCATCGCCTGAAGCCAGAGTCATGAAGGCGATGGACGCGTCCAATCAAAGACCGATTAAGGATAAATGGGCTGTCGTTATCGGTGTCGATACCTTTAAAGATTCAAAAATTCCGAAGTTGCGCTATCCAGCCAAAGATGCGCAAGACTTTGCTAAATTCCTTGTCGAGAAGGGTAACTTCGCGCCGGATCACGTTTTGCTTTTGCTCAACGAGAATGCGACGCGTAATAACATCGTCTCTGCCATTGCTGGCAACTGGCTGCCTATGAGAGTCTTGCCGGACGACCTCGTCGTCATCTATGCATCGACGCACGGCAGTCCGAGCGAACTCGACAAAGGCGGTGAAAATTTTCTGGTCGCCTATGACACGGAGCAACAGGATTTGTTTACCTCCGGTGTACTTTTGCAAGACTTGGCTCCGACCATTTTTCGTCGAACTCACTGTGACCGCGTAGTTCTGCTGCTTGATGCGTGCAACAGCGGTGCTGCTGAAGTCGGCGGCAAAGGTCTCTATCGCACCACCAACTTCGATGTCAATTCACTGGCAGGTAAGGGGCAAATTGTGATTAGCTCCAGCGGCGCCGATCAGCGAAGCTGGGAATCGAAGCGGTATTCCAACGGTGTTTTCACCCGTAACCTCATTGAAGTGCTAAGCAAAGAAAAAGAAAAAGCAGATCTTCAGGCCGCCTTCGATACTCTCAAGGATCAAGTTCAATCGGAAGTAAAATTCGATCGGCAAGCCTTTCAAACCCCCGTCATGCATAGCAAATGGGAAGGCGAGCCTTTGCGCATCGCTGTTAAACCTGTGGCACCGCGGGCGGTACCAGAGGATAGTAGTTTCACATACAAACGTGTCGTGGAGATGAAATCCAAGGGGCAGCAGCTTATCGGCAGCAGCACCCCTAAGGAAGCGAAGAGCAATGATAGAGCGCCTAGTACTCCTGTGTCGGGGCCTGTGGTCAGTCAGCCTGTAGTGACTCAACCCGTGGTTACGCAGCCTGTTGTTGCAGCGCCGCCGAGCACGCCGGTTTCGCCATCCAAACCACTGCCCCCTGGCAAAGAGACGGATTACTGGTTAAAATTCCAGAACCACAAGTTCTAATTCCAGCGATTATCTTCTCGCTCTCCTGAAGCCAGGACGTTCTTTGACTGAGTTGCTTTTGGGCTTATAGTCTCGTGCCGTGCTGGCGAAATTTCCCGGAGCGGTTCGTTTGTTCTTTTCGCCATAAGAGAATCAATCTGCTGTCTAAAAACTATGTGTAACTCAGTAGCCTCTGTTCACTTTCGCGGTCAAAACTTGGTTAGGTTATAGCCTTAGACTGATTCAACTTGCGGCTAAAGGCTGACTGAACTCCATCCAAAAACTCTATTCTCATATCGAAGCAATTTCGTGCGGTCATACGTAGGTACTCACCAATGGTGCCATCTGTCTTTCAAGATGCCTAGATCTCAATTGGGGCACGATCCTATCAAGGTATAAAATATAAAATGTTAGATTCATGCATAGAAGCTTATCAAAATCGCCCTAGGAACCGCCCGGAAAACGATGCCAGCCTTTCACTCTTGCTCGAATTCCGGGATGAAATGGACGATGACGATCTGAACACGGAAGGTACATCGTTCGCCTCGCTATTGGAAGAGCCGGATGATCCTTTGCAGTTGGGTGATCCTGCTAGAATCCGGGCCGAACTCGAAGCAATTCGCCAGGCTCGGATACAGGAACGACAAAATATGATTGACCAAATGCGACGGGGAGTTCCTGGACCGGAGACGGAGAGAGCGCTCGAGAGATTGTCCACTGATCGAGATCCTAGAATTAGACTTGAGGTTGCGCGGCATGGGTTTACTCCAGCTAGGGCACTGTCAACATTGGCGAATGATTTGCTTCTTAAGATTAGAATGTCGGTTGCCGAGCACCGTTCGACTCCACCTGCGGCATTAGCGAGATTGGCAACCGACGCACAAGCAGAGCTAAGGCAGCGGGTTGCCGAGAACTCTGCCACTCCGGTGGACACCCAGGTGGCGCTGATCCTTGATCCCAATCCAGCAGTTCGCTTTTCTGCTTTGGATAATTGTAATCAGGAGGCGATTGCCAGGCATGCTAATCCGGCCGGCAGGCTCGAACTAGCGAGGCATCTTGCATACGCGAAATTCCCCTCTCGTAACTTGCTCGGGATACTTTCTCGTGATCAAGATCCGCGAGTCAGGGCTGCGGTTGCATCAAGTATTCATATCAGCCGTGAGGATTTGAGCAGGCTATCCGGCGATCCAGATGCGAACGTCAGGCAGGCTGTTGCTTCTAATCGATCAGCTCACCATGAGATCTTATTGGCTCTTTCACGAGACGACGACATAAAAGTCAGACGGTCTGTGGCTACGAATGAATCCGCAGGAAATGCTATCTTGAATAGTCTTTCAACAGATCAAGACCTGATCGTTCGTCAAAACGTAGCGATAAACCGAGAGACACCAGATGCAGTATTGGCTAACCTTGCCAGGGATGGTGACTGGAGGGTGCGGCGGTCCATTACAGAGCGGGATCGCACGCCGGAACACCTGCTCCACCAACTGGCCCGAGACCCGGTGAGCGCCGTAAACCGAGCTGCAAACGAGCGGCTGGTGCGTATTGAAATGAAACGAAATCCTGTTGCACAGCCGATCCCAGAAGGCGGTGTCCGAAGGGAAAAGTAGAGGAGAGATTCTAACTTGTTTGCCGCCCAGAACCTCGATTAGTTACAATCCTAGACTGATTCGACGGTAGTCAAACCCATGCCACATCGGTGCACATTGGCGAAATTTGCCAGTCCCGATTAAGGGCAAGTTCGGGTTTTTCCTGTATAAACCGTCGATGGGTTGTTGCACAATACCGTCAAACGCAGATTTGCGTACAAATGTATCCAGTCGACCCGTCAAGGCACGGGCGGTTTCGCATTTAATCGAGGCCTGATGGCGGTGCTCTCTTTAGAGAGTGCTTTGTTCTAGTGCGTTTTTGAGGATAAGAACATGAACTTGAGAATCAAACCGATCTTACTCAGCGCGCTGGTCTTGCCTCTCACATGGCAAGCCGCGCAAGCACAGCATAAAACGATCGATCCTTATGAATTACCAGATGCCTCCAAGATTCACAGATCAAGACCGAAAGTCGAGTATGTCTTGACCGGTCCCGAGGTCAGTGTCAGGTTGCCGAGACCCGAGCCGAAACAAAAATTGATTTTTAAGGTGCCACCAAATCAGGTGCCGGAAGAGGAAGTGTATGTTATCGATGGTAGCAAGCCAGGTCGCTCCGGCTCACGACCGGGCACGATTGAAGTAGATCTGTCCAATCCACCTCCGTCGGGGTTTACCAGCAACATCCCCGCAGGTGGTATGAGCAAACCGAAAGGATTGCGGCCGGGGACAAGTACAAATATGTTGGGCAACAAAGCATTATCAGGATGGATGGGGACACAGGCATCGTCGCCCGGTCGATTGCTCAACGCGGTGAAAAAGCCTTCAGCTGCTGCTCCAGCACCCGCTCCAGCAGTGCTGACTTACAAGGAGCCGACAGCAACCGGTACGACCGGTGCCTCTAGGTCGGTGACGAAAAGCGACGTCAGTGGCAAGCTGCTCCGCCGTACTCTTTTGGACAACAAATAAATCGCTCAACTGCTGCACGACAAGCGGATGTTTAAACAGAGGCATTCCGGCTTCAATTCCAGCCGGCTCTCAGACGGGTTCGAAACAACATTCAATCTGGAATATATACTATTTGTTTGGGAACCGAAGTCAACAATGTTCGTCGAACTGCAATTTCAGCGTCGGGCTAGGCATGGACTCGCCTGGCCTCGCTCCTACGCCCTCAGAGCCGCGCTGTACAGTTTATATTTCTTTTGTCTGCTGGCGTGCAAAACGCTTACGATCTATTATTGCTCTCTCGCTCACGGTGGCGCTTGTCATGAGCTTGGCAAGATTGGGTTGTAGAGAAAGATGATCAAAGCGGAGTCATTGACCAGACGGTACGGCGATGTTGTTGCCGTCGATGACGTCTCTTTTCAAATCGAACATGGTGAAATTGTCGGGTTGCTTGGTCACAATGGCGCCGGCAAGACAACCATCATGAAGATGTTGACTGGATATCTAGAACCTTCTTCGGGGCAAGCCACCATCAATGGCCAGGAGATTATGGCCAACCGCATAGCGGTGCAGAAGTCTATCGGATATCTTCCGGAAAATTGCCCTGTTTATCCGGACATGATTGTTGTCGACTACCTTGACTATGCCTCGACTTTGCGAGGTGTGGAAAGCTCGAAGAAAACATCGCGCATAAGATACGCAATCGAAAAAACGCGATTGAAGGATGTCGCGCTCAAGCGCGTCAACACTCTTTCGCGTGGTTATCGCCAGAGACTAGGTGTGGCGCAGGCAATCCTCAACTCACCTCAGATTCTCATTTTGGACGAACCGACTAACGGACTGGATCCCTCGCAGATTCAAGAGATGCGTTCCTTGATCAAGGAGTTGGCTACAAACGCGACCGTTGTCATCTCCACACACATTCTTCAGGAAGTGCAGGCTGTGTGTGGTCGCGTAGTAATGGTCAATAGCGGTAAGCTCGCCCTGGATGCCTCCATGAAGGAGTTGCGTTCTAGCGATAGACTAACTCTGACTGTCGATCTTTCCAGGGAAAAACTGGATGCAATCGTACGTGGAATCGAAGGATTGAGTATTGTCAATGCGATAACAGTCGATGAGCTGAGTCAATTTACGCTTCAGGTCAAGGGCGCCGATTCTCGTGACATTGCGCCTGAGGTAGCGAAGGCCATCGTCTCTGCCGGAGGACAGCTATTCTCGCTACAACCACAAATCAGAGATTTAGAAACGATTTTTCGAGAGATCACAGCTGCCGGTCGGCTGACTTCCGGCGTTGGCACCAAGAGTGGTGACGACCAAAAGACGACCGCCGTCTCAAGCGCCTCAACCACTGGCTCTTCCGACGGGAATTCAGCGGATGACGTGAGCACTGACTCCGATACCGAGGAGAGTGCCGATGAATAATATTATGCGAATCGCCCGTCGCGAATTCGCGGCATTCTTCTCGTCGGTTACCGCGTTCCTCTTCCTGGGAGCGTTCCTCTTTGTTACGCTCTTCGTCTTCTTCTGGGTGGACCCGTTCTTCGCCCGCAATATCGCCGATGCAAGACCTATGTTCGAGTGGATGCCTGCCTTGCTTATTTTGCTCGTACCAGCATTGACAATGCGGATGTGGAGTGAAGAGCGCCGCGCCGGTACGCTCGAGCTGTTGATGACCGCACCAGTCACTGATATTCAACTAGTGACCGGTAAGTTTCTAGCCTGTCTTGGACTGGTGGCAGTTGCGGTGACAATGACTTTTCAGATTCCCATGACCGTGGCACTGCTCGGCGCTCTTGATCTAGGACCTGTTGTTGGCGGCTACATCGCCACACTGTTCCTCGCAGGAGCCTACATCGCGATTGGATTGTTCGTCAGTTCAAAAACCGATAATCAGATTGTCAGCCTTCTGTTAGCCGTGCTTCTTTGCGGAATATTTTTGATCGTGGGCTCCGACCCCGTCACCAACTTGTTTAACGTTCAGATGAGCGAGATCTTGAAGCTATTAGGCTCCGGCTCTCGGTTTCAATCAATCACCAGGGGAGTGATTGATTTCCGCGATCTTTACTACTATCTGTGTCTTATGGCAGTGTTCCTGACGCTCAATGTGCTTAGTCTAGAACGGTTGCGCTGGGCTTCCAACCGCAGCAATGCCAGGCATCGGCACTGGATTGTGGTAGCGGCTCTGGTGATCGCGAATGCAGTGGCTGCCAATTTCTGGCTTCAGCAGGTGGGCTTCGCTCGTGTCGATCTGACGGAAGGGCAAATCTATACCATCTCGAACACAACACGACGTTACCTGATGGAGCTCAAAGAGCCGCTATTGATCCGCGGTTATTTCAGTAAGAAAACTCATCCGTTGCTCGCGCCGCTTGTGCCCAGGCTGAGGGATTTGCTTCATGAGTATGCGATCGCCGGTAATGGTAAGGTCAAGGTCGAGTTTATCGATCCACTGGACAACCCTGATCTTGAAAGGGAAGCGGGAGAGAAGTATGGAATAAAACCGGTTGTATTTCAGACTGCAAGCAAGTATCAGGCGGCAGTAGTTAATTCGTATTTTGATGTGCTGATCAAGTATGGCGATCAATACGAGACGCTTTCTTTTCGCGATCTTATCGAAGTGAAGTCGGGCGGGGAGACTGATTCTGTCGATGTCGAGCTTCGCAATCCGGAATATGACATAACCAGTGCAATCAAAAAAGTTCTATCGCAGTTCCGTTCTGAAGGCAACTTGTTCGTCGATGTCAAAGATCCGGTCGTGTTCAAAGGCTATGTTTCAGACGATGCCAACTTGCCACCCCCACTGGTAAAGATGAAGAGCAAGCTGCTTGAGGTCATGGAAGCTCTCAAGAAAGAGTCGAAAGGCAAACTATCCATTGTAATCGAGAATCCGGATGCTGATGGCGGCAGACTTGGGAAGCAGTTGGAGAAGGATTACGGATTCAAACCGATGGCGCTCGGTCTTTTCGATTCCAAATCCTTCTGGTTCTACATGATGATGGAGAGCGGTGGGCAGGTCGTGCCGGTGGCAATGCCGCAGGACATCGATAAAGTTTCTATTGAAAGAAGCGTCACCTCGACTCTCAAGCGGTTTTCCAAAGGATTTATGAAGACTGTCGGCGTCTGGACGGAGATGCCTGATTCCGCTTTCAAATATCAGGATCTACCAGCCAAGCATTTTATGGCGATCCGTGAGAAACTCGCGAGCGAGTTTACCGTGAAGAACATCGACTTCCAGGGCGCCAAGATCGCTACAGACATTGATGTACTCATCCTTCTCGCTCCAGATAAGATGAAGGAGAAAGAGCTTTTTGCGATCGATCAATTTCTCATGCGTGGGGGTACCGTCATACTCTCTACCTCGCCGTTCGATGTTGATTTCGAAAAGGAGCTTTCCGGACGCCGCCTGGATTCAGGCATGATTGACTGGCTCAAGCACTATGGAATTAACACTGAACAGACGATGATTTTGGATCCGAAAAATTCGTCATTCCCAATCCCCATGGAAAGGGAGCTTGGCGACTACGTGGTTCAGGAAACTCGCATGGTTCCCTATCCTTACTTCGTCGATGTGCGCTCCGACGGCATGGACAAAGTAAGCGGTATCATGTCGGGAATTCACCAACTGACTGTCAATTGGCCATCGCCTTTGACCGTCGATGAAACCAAGTTCAAAGGCTCGAGCGTCATCAAGCTTCTCTACAGTTCTCCGGAATCTTGGACATCGGACAGTATCGAAATTCAGCCCGACTTCAAGAAAAATGAAAAGTTCGGTTTTGAAGAACATGGTAAGCGGGAGCGAAAACTATTGGCTTGTGCTGTAGAAGGGCAGTTGGAGTCCTACTACAAAGGCAAGAAGCCACCTGAAGCAGAGCCGACCCGAAAACAAAACGAAGCAGCAGTCAACTCAGTAGTCGAGAAATCAACTGGAACATCTCGACTGATTGTTTTTTCCTCTAACGCTTTCTTGTCTGATGAGATGTTGCAGCTAGCTACTGCGGCGACAGGAACAGTTTATCTCACGCCAATCTCAGTGGTAGCTAACGCGATTGACTGGGCCCTGGGAGATAGAGATCTGCTGACGATTCGCGGGCGTGGACATTTCTCCAGACCGCTCACGCCACTTCCAGACAACTTCCAGATGGTATTCGAGTATGCCAACTATGGAGTGGCTTTGTTCGCACTCTTCATAGTGTGGGTTGTAAGAGCAGTATATGCACATCGCGCTCGTAAGCGTTATCTCAAAATCCTAGATTTGAGGAGCGCGCCGAAATGAGTAAAACCGTCGCAATTTTGAGCACCATATTAGTTGTACAGATCGGGCTCACCTTTGGGCTTAGCTACTTCGAGAGCGAGCGCGCCAAAGAGGCTACGAAAAATTTGATCTCGGCCGATCTCAGTCAGGTTACCGAAATTGATTTCGAAACCAAGTCGAAGGCAACGCTCAAACTCGTTAAGGATAAAGGGCAATGGGTGCTGCCAGAGTTCCACAATTTCCCCGCATCGAAGGAAACAGTTGACCTCCTTCTCGAGAAATTTAAATCTATATCTAGAGGCTGGCCTGTTGCCACCACCGAGGATGCACTGTCCAGGTTTAAACTCAAAGCAGATGACTTCGAGGAAAAGATTACGCTGAAGAGTAATTCAGCTAATCTGGTCACGCTTCTTCTGGGCTCAACTGCCGGACATAACAAACTGCATGTTCGACTCGACAATGAGAATGAAATTCATACCGTAGAGATTCCTTTGAGGCAGGTCAGCCCGAACAAGGAAGACTGGATTGATCGAAGTGCAGTCGAGCTTGATACCGAAAAAATTACGGCGGTGCAGCTTCCGAACTTTTCGCTTGTCAAAAAGGGCAAGGAGTGGCTTATTGACTATGCCGGAAAATCCGCTGTTCTCGATGATACCGCGGCAAATGATGTCTTGACGGCTGCTGGTGGGATCAATATTTCCGAGGTGCTCGGCACGGAAGACAAGCCGGAATACGGACTTGCTACTCCGGTCTTCCAGTACGAAGTTACAATGAATGATGGTGCCAAACTCGTCTATAAGTTTGGAAAATTGAGTGGCGGTAACTTCTTTGTACTGAAACAGCCGAAAGGCGAGTTCTATCTTAAAGTCGATGCCTGGTTCTTAGATAGGGTGCGCAATGAAGCTCCAGATGCGTTGACGAAGAAGTCGGAGCTTATGCGTAAGTTGAAGGCATCTTCCAAGAGCGGAGCTGTCGCACGACCTCCTGCGGACCAAAGATCGGGGCCGTCGCCAGTCAAAGAGGACGAGTCTGTCGACGAAGATGGTGGCTTGCCTCCACCGCCCATTCGGACGGAGCCGACAGAGGAGGCACCTTTGCCGCCACCTCCTGTTCGCAAAGACAAAGGTGCGGCGGCGCCACCGCCTGCGGTTCCCACGAAGAACTAGTCCAATATCATTAGTTATGTTAGAACAGGGTGGGAGAGCCACCATGGACGGCCGGGGCTTTCGGCCCTAATGTTGAGGCTGTTCCACGCGTTGGCGTTGCATCGAAAATTGGCAGCACATGATCGGGCGAGTGACATCGCACGACCCAGTTAGCTTTATCGAAAATTGAACATACGCACGTGACCATCTGCTTACTGAGTTCTCGAGACCGTTCCGTTGATAGCGTGAATGGTAGGAGACGCTCCGATGTTCGAATATGCAAAGCCACAAATACAGAGCTCAACACAAGGCGCGCATTCAGCCATGAGCGAATCGACCCTAGTATTTACGAGACACGATGCTCGAAACTTGTCAGGTCAACTGAATCGTCAGGGAGCGACAGACGATAGTTCCGCTGGTGGAAACGGCGTCGACAAGCCCGCTTCGAATGGCGGCGGACTGCACTCTGAGTTTCAGGATGTGTTGGAGGCGCTGTCTGCAAACTGGAGTGAGGCGATTGATCCTAAAGCGGCCACCTCCGCTGTGAAAACTGATGGCGTTTCGAAAAACGAGAAGGATAAGAAGCCGCAAGAGCCGCCCAAGCCGCTGGATGACCAAGCGTTAAAGAGCCAACCCAAATTGGAGGATCCTGCTGCCGTCAACCCTGCTCCTGGAAAACCTCTGGACGTGGCTAAGCTGGCTGAAAGGCTGGAGGACAATTTCAAGCGAATCGACAAGAATAAAGATGGATTTGTAAGCGACGCCGAATTGTTCGACGCGGTTCGCAACCCAGCCTTCAAGGGTGAGGATGCGCTTCTGGTTGGTCTTCTGAAGATCAGCAAACCTAACCTGCACGCGAATCCAATTGCACACTTGCATCGAGATACGGAGCTTGGCCTTTACGATCAGGAAAAGGGAATCTCAAGGGCAGATGCCAAAATCTATTTGGAGCTCCTCTCCCTTTCTTCACGTGAAGGCATGTCGCTGAAACGGTTTATGGAGCGCATTCACGAGGAATTTTCCAATCCCGATTTCCATCGCGCGGTAAATCCTGACAGTGACAAGTTGATAACCGACGACGAGCTCAAGGCTGCTCGAAAGAATCCGAAGATGACCGAGAGTGCGAAGACCTTGATCGATTTGCTTTTGCGTAATCGAGAAGCTCTGACAAAGCTGTCCACAGAGAAAGTGCCGAGCACAAGTCTTACATTTGATGCGCTTCGAGATTTCCGCGATCTGTCTGAGGTGATGGCCAGCAGTGAGCGACCGGCTCACTCAATTTTGGAGCGTTATCGGACTGAAGGAAATGTGTCTAGAGAGCTTTTCGCAGACAAGGCGAAACCGATAAACAGTATCAAACCGGAAGCTGTGAAACAGGGTGGAGTCGGAGATTGCTTCTTCTTATCGGTGGTAGGCTCGCTTGCCACGCATGATCCTGAGCAGCTGCTATCAATGATTAAAACTACCGACAAAGGCGACTTCGAAGTTCGATTTCCCGGTGCCAAAGGAAAGGTGGTGACCGTTGCTCGGCCGACCGACGCGGAGCTTTTCCTTTACGCTGGTGCCACCGAGCATGGTATCTGGGTCAGTGTTCTGGAGAGAGCGTATGGAACACTTTTGAAGGACAATCCGGAGTTTCGTACGGAGACGTACATAGATACGGATTCACCTGAGAATCTTGATGGCGGCGGCAGAGACGAGGCCTTGAAGTTGTTGACCGGGGCCAACACCAAAGACCATGAGATTCTCCGTGACACCGGCCCGGAATTGAAAAAACTGAAAGCCGAACTGGCTGAGGCAAAGAAGCGTGGCGATATAGCCATCGCTGCCACTCTCGCTGACGCGGCCTGGGTACAGCCTGACTTGCAGCCTGGGCATGCCTACACGGTCACTGACTTCGACGAATCGACTATAACTGTAAGGAACGCCTGGGGCGTGGTTCGACTTGGCGAGAAGAATGGTATGCCGATTGTTCGGCAAGGCGATACGGGCAATCTCAAGCTTACACACGAGGAATTCGCCAATAAATTTGGCAACATAGTTTTTGCACCTTCACGAAAGAAGTAGGTGCCTAGTCCTTCTTCAGTTCATCGACAATCTTTTGAGCAACGTGATTGACCGGCTCCAGGCTTAGAGAGTCGCTTGCCACTTTGAGCGCCCGATCCTTCTCACCGAGCTGATTGTAAAGATGCGCGATCCTGGAAAGGGAGAGTGGATCTGGGGGCACACAGCTCTCAGCCGCCTTGAGGTTGGCGGAGGCCTTTTTCAAACGACCGCGCTGCATGTTTAATTCGCAGGCGATGATATATGTCCACGGATTTTGTGGCATAGCTACCTGGCATCGTTTGAGAATGTTTTGCGCGACCTGATAATCTTTGTTTGCTAATCGCACCTGCGCCATAAGGAGCAGTGCATCCATGGTTTGACCTCGGCTGAGTGTCATTCGTGCGAGTTTGTCAGCCTTCGAGATTTGCCCCAACGCAAGACAGGTCTGAGCACCGACGAGAAGGCGATAGCTCAAGTTCTCGCCGCCGCGTAACTTCTCTGGAGTCACCGGCAGTGGTGCGAGGAGTTTGGCTGCCTCACTCGGTCTTCCTTGCAAGAGCTTTGCTTGTGCCAGGAGGCACGTTACCATAAAATTGTCACGGTCTGAGGGGCTCTCCATTTGTGCGGTTACCAGATGGGCGTCTTGAATTGCATCCTTAACATGTCCGGTTCGCAAGTTGAGGTCTGCTCGATTTAGCAGTGTGGTCGTATCCGTCGGCGACAGCAGAAGTGAGCTGTTAATAAGCTTTTCCGCGTCAGCAAAATGTCTCTGTTGCAAACTAAGATAAGCAAGACTAACCTTTGCTTCGACGAAATCTGGTTTCCACTTCAGCGCCGTCTTCCAATTGTCTCTAGCATCGTCGAATTTTCCGATGTTGAACTGACTGCCGGCAAGTCCATGCCATGCCGGTGCGAACGAAGGCTCGATGAAAGTTGCCATTTTGAAGCGCTCTTCTGCATGCGAAAAATCGTTCAACCGGTATAGCTTCAATCCGTCGTTGTATGAGTACAAAACGCCCGCTTTGCGGACCACGAACGTGCCCATACCAACTGAAATGAGAAGAGACAATGCGATTCTTTGCCACTGCAGGAGGCTGCTTGCGTTACGCAGCGGTTCAATTTCCGAGATCGGAACTATCAGTGCAGGAGCTGATCCCGCATCAAGCGTGAATCGGAAAATGCAGATGGTGCGGCACAAGTCATCGAATGTTTCTTCCGTGAAAAAGAAGGAGGGCACGTAATGCGGAACCAGCATGCTGCGAATGATTTTCGACTTGCTCTTGAACTGAGTAAATAGTGTCAATCGTTTTACTGTTTTCTCAAAAGAAAAAAGTCTCGTAAATAGGATCTGATCCTCAATCTCGATTGCAGCAATCGATTGCCAAGTAAGTAATCGCCCCAGACGCCAGAGCCGGACGCCCTTTGGACCGACCTGGATACCGCCGGCGGCGAAGCGCGCAAAATGCAAAAACCCTACGAATGAGACGAACCACAAAACGACGGCGGTAATCCAGAGCCCGATAAGAGAGACAACCCAGGCGATGACAGAGGGCGTATTGGGAATCAATGCAAAGGCATCGGGAATACACAGCATCGTGGCAACGACGCAGGAGGTTCTCAAACCAAGTTGAAACAGTGCCGGTCGCTCGTACCGAAATGTTTGATTAGCGAGATCTTCGAATCCTTTTTCTACTTGGAGGACACTGTCCATTCGTTGCGATTTCTTGACTTCTGGCTGAAATTATAGGCGGGCTACGAAATATGACTTCCTGATAACTGCGAATTTCCGAAAGATTAAACAAGTGGTAGATTCTGTGATTTAATTGAGTGGCTTCAGGAAGAGGTTCACCTGACAGCTATACCCTGCACTAGATTTTCTCTCTTTAATGGAGAGCCTAATTGCAGAGTATTGCAGATGGTCTGATTAGCTTCCAAGAGGCAGGAGTTGCCAACTGGAAGTCAATCAAATCATATACGTAGCATGTTGCAAATGCCTGCAATATTCCGACGAAATTGCTGAACGTGAAAGTGATTTCAGCTAGCATGATAAGACTTCAGTTTGAACAACAAGAGAACGGCTGAACGGGGGTTAATATAAATCGTGGCAAGTGGAAACGACGTGACATCCTTGAAGATCCTAATCATCGAAGACGATGTGAACATCGCGCGTCTTATCGAGCTTGAGCTAGGTTACGAAGGTTATCAGGTATCGGTAGCTCACGAAGGCAATCAGGGCTTGGATCTTTTCAAGAAAGAGCAGCCGGATCTGGTCCTGCTGGACGTCATGCTTCCCGGTCTTGATGGCGTCGAAGTCTGCAAGCGCTTGAGAGCGATGTCCAAGGTACCCGTGATCATGCTCACCGCCAAAGACGGCGTGCAGGATCGTGTGGTTGGTCTGGACAGCGGTGCTGATGACTATCTCACCAAGCCGTTCGCAACTGAAGAGCTCCTCGCTAGAATCCGCGCAGTAATGCGTCGTAAGCCGCAAGAAGGCATCCTCACATACGCCGACCTCTGGATGGACCAGCTCAACCGTGTAGTGAAGCGTGGAGAGCGTCAGCTTGACCTCAGAGCGAAAGAGTTCGATCTATTGAGATTGTTCATGCAGTATCCAGAGCAAGTACTGTCTCGCGAATTCATTTTTGACAAAGTCTGGGGCTACGACTTCATTGGCGAATCTAACGTCATAGAAGTGTACATTCGGTACTTGCGCTCCAAGCTCGAAGACGGCAACCAGAAGAGACTTATTCAAACTGTCCGTGGCGAAGGCTATGTGTTGAGAGAAGAAGAGCCCTCTCGTTAGGCTAACTCAATCAGGCACCTGTCTGATTTTCCGTGATTTAACGCCATCTTTCACGCATGTTTCATGCTTTTTGAAAGATGGCGTTTTGCTCTTGTTTGATCGAAGAAATACGTTTGAACCTTAGTCTTATGGTCTATATCTTGATTGGATCACTTGATTAGATCACTTGCCAACGGCTTGTTGGTCATTTTCGTAGCTTCTTTCGGATTAAAACATGAGTGAATGGTTCAACAAGTTTGATTTTGTCTCCCCACTGACCGAATGGGGGATGAGTATGTATTACCTGGGCTTCCTCAAGACGACTCGCAAGCCGATCGTGATCAAGCAGTATGTCTCTCCGGATTCATGGGGAGCGATTGCTGATGAGATGATGCGACGCCAATCTGAGTGTTTTCAGGACGAAGTCCGATTATTCGCGATGTTGTTGGACGAAGGGATTATCGAGTACTTCGATTACCACATGGAACCTGGACGGTTTTTTCTGGTCTTCGATGTTCAGGCCGCATGCCAGCTAGTTTGCAGTGACCTCAAGGCTGAGAATGTCGATAAAGCAATCAAGTCTGCCGGAGTAAGTGCAAAGTAGTCAAAGCCGATTGGATACTGGCTTTTGATAAAAGTGTTTTCGATGTCGATTTGCCGTCCTGCCAAAAACGGGAGCTTTTGGCAGGGACCAGAAATGTGCGCTTGGAGGGAGACCGGCAGCGACCGTGATTCTGGTAATAGTGTTTTCCGAGATCGGTTTTCCGTCCGGCGAAACGGGCAGCTTTTGGCAAGGACCACTTGCCTAAGATGCTGGCATCGACTGTGATTCTGGTAAAAGTGTCCGAAATCGCTTTACCGTCCTGCTAGAACGGGCGCTTTTGGCAGATGCAAAAGACCGCCGTTTACCGCGGAGCCGGCTGTTAGTCAGGAATTGCATTCATTTAGAGGTCAAGCGGACCTTGCATCATGAACGCAAGCCTTGTTTGTACGTCGGGAGCCAGCATCTGTAAGGTCTTAAGTGCTCGGCAGCGAACATACGGATTTTCGTCTTTGCTGAGCTTGAGAAGGATACCTTCCGGCATGTGCGGGTTTTCCGCGACTCCGTATCGGACGTCGACGGCGGAATCGGCTGCTAAGACGACGAGAATGTCGGAGGGTGTATGAGGATTTTCGGCGACGGCAAGACGAACTTCGCTCGAGGCGTCTTTCGCCAGGGATTGAAGCATCTCTTTTGGAGTCTTCGGATTCTCTGCCACGCTGCGACGGATTATTTCGCATTCGTCGTTGGCGAGGCGCGATAAGACGCTTAGAGGTGTGTTGGGATTACCTGCTACAACTCGTCGGACGTGGACAATGTCGCTATCGACGTTGTCCAACTTATTGATATTGTCGAGCGCCCCATCCTGAGGCGGAGACATGTCGAGCTCTTCGGGATTCCTCGAACTATTCGCCTTCTTTTGTGGCATTAAAGCGCTCCTTGTCTGACAACGAGGTTGTTAGAAGACAACTACGGGACGGAATAGGCGGATTACGATGTACGTTACATATGTACCCGCTTTTGGTGCGGATCTATCCGACAACCTGCGCGGAGTAAGGAAATCCTGAGATCGAACTGTGGTGATCCGAGAAGGGAGGGGGAATTCCCCTCCTGACAACCGATTTTTATTACTAGATAGTGCTCATAAGCACTTGTAGACCTGGATGTGTAACGTTATGATAAGGTCTCAAATAAGTAACTTATATATAAATCTGACGTTGTCGCCCATCTACTTAATCGGTAAGCCATCAAAGAGTCTCTCCCTCTCAGGCTTTCCAAATTCCGAGGTAACCCCCCAATGCATGTCCTTACAAAAAGCTTCACCGCATTTGGTGTGAATCAACAAGAAGATTCACTCCATGAAATAGTGAGCGTTTCTGACTGTGGTAGCTGGATTCTGAGCCTACCTTCTGACCTGCAGCAGCATCAGCATGAGCTGGAAAGACTGCTTTTCAAGGTGTTCAATAATCTTCCGAAGTCGCCTGATAATGTCGCTCTTGCCAAGCAGATGTCGATTAATTGGTGCGTTTCGAAATGCAAGCAAAATGGACTTCGATTTGAAGACTGCTTCAACAAAAGCAGGCACTAAGTCACCTTCTGGCGGATTTATTCTTCGTATTTAGTCAAATAGAGTAATCATCCTGACAAGCATAGATGTAATCACCTGGAGTGTCGTCTCGGCTGTGTGTAGTAGTCAAACGATACGCCACTCATAGGTGGAGTCTGCGTGATGCGGTGGAATCATGAGAAGCATGATCCCGCGTCGATCAGAGCGCCGATGCCTTGTCGGCATCGAGCCTCGATCGGACGTCGAAGAGTCGAGGTTCGTCCCAATCAGTCCCAGAACGAATACCCAAGAGTCGAGTCGAGGATGTCGTTTTATCCGTCGAGGCTACGGCCCGTCAAAACAATATTGCCCAGCGGATCTAGATGAACTAAGTTGTTTCACTACCGAGGGCGACGCACGCGTCGCCACTTGATATGTCTCAATCCAGGTGCCGGACTTACTCGATTATTCTGGTTCAACTGCGGGCTGTTCGCCGGATGCTTCGTCGCCGCCTTCTAGATCTTGTTCGGTCGGCTCGACGATTGGGCTCACCGATACGACTTCGTCATCGAGGGCAAGCTGCTGCAAGCGGACACCGGTTGCCATTCTGCCTTGCGCACTGATCTCGCTGCCTTGCTGTCTGACTACGATACCGTTGGCGGTGGCTATTACGATTTGGTCTTCCGGCTCGATTATGCTCAAGCAGGCCAGTCTCGATTTTGCAGTCTTGAACTTCGTGCCGATGATACCGACGCCGCCGCGGCCCTGTTGGCGGAACTCGTCAAGCTTGACGCGCTTGCCGTAGCCGTCGTTGGTCACGACGAGGACGTAGCTGGTTTCCTTCGGTTCGATAGCGTCGCATCCAACGATCGCATCGCTTACGCGCAGCGTGATTGCTCTGACACCGCGAGCGGTGCGACCCATGGGTCTCAGATCTTCTTCGCTGTAACGTATGCACATGCCGTTGCTGGTTCCGATAATGACGTCGGACTTGCCGCCTGATTGCCGTACCCAGCCGAGCTCATCTCCCTCACTAAGGCTGATGGCGATAATACCGCTTCTCCGGATGTTGCTGAATTCGGACATCGGCACTTTCTTGATGAAGGCATTGCGGGTGAGCATGATCAAGAATTCGTCATCTTTGAACTCGGATACTGGAATGACCGCTGTGACCGATTCGTCCTGGCTGATTTGCACGAGATTGACCAGTGCCAGTCCACGCGCGCTTCTTCCGCCTTCCGGAAGATTCATTACCTCGAGCGGATAGACTTGGCCTTTGTTGGTGAACACTAGAAGTCTGTCGTGCATACTCGCCACGAAGAAGTGTTGGAGTTCATCCTCTTCGCGGGTCTTCATCCCGGTCACGCCGCGAGTGTTTCGGCGCTGACGTTTGAAGGTGCCGAGCGAGATGCGCTTGATGTAATTCTGGTTAGTGATGAATACTGCCATCGGCTCATTGGGCGTAAGGTCTTTAGCCGAGATTTCTGTATCTGCCGTGCCCGCCACGATCTGGGAGCGGCGATCGTCGCCGTACTTATCTTTGATTTCGGTGAGCTCTTTTTTGATGATTTCGTCGACCAGCTTCTTGCTTTCCAAGATGCGCTTGTATTCGGCGATATTCTTTTGAAGCTGGTCGTAATCGGCCTGGATTTTCTCTCTTTCTAATCCTGTCAGTCTCCGCAGTTGCATTTCCAGAATTGCGTTGGCCTGAACTTCATCGAGAGCAAACTTGGACATCAATGCTTCTCTCGCTTCCGCAGTAGACTGCGCGGCGCGGATCATCTTGATGACTTCGTCGATCTTATCTAATGCTTTGAGATAGCCTTCTAGGATATGGGCTTTTTCCTGGTCCTTGCGCAGGAAATATCTTGTCCTTCTCGTGATTACGTCGACGCGGTGATTGATGAATTGCTGGAGCAGGGCGCGCAATTCAAGCGTCATCGGCTGTCCGTTAGAACCTGGCTTAGCCGGATCTGGAACTAGCGCGAGCGTGTTGACGGGGAAAGATTGTTGAAGTTGAGTGTGCTTATAGAGATTGTTGAGAACAACCTCGGGGTGCGCATCGCGTTTCAACTCGATGACAACCCGCAAACCGGAGCGGTCTGTTTCATCATTCACATCGCTGATACCGGTCAGACGATCCGATCGAACCAATTCTGCGACGCGTTTCGTGAAGGCTTCTGGACCGACCATGTAGGGCAGTGAGGTGACGATGATCGCCATACGCGTCTGTCTGCCGCTCTGACCCGTTATCTGCTCGATTGTGGCTATACCGCGCTGAGGAATGGAACCACGACCTGTCGTATATGCTTCGACGATGCCGTCGGTTCCTATGATCAGACCACCGGATGGAAAATCGGGGCCTTGAACCCACTTCATAAGGTCAAGAGACGTCAGTTCTGGATTGTCGACAAGTGCGACACAACCATCGATCACTTCGCGCAGGTTGTGGGGAGGAATGTTCGTAGCCATACCAACGGCGATTCCAGCAGAACCGTTGAGCAAGAGCGCAGGTACTCTCGAAGGCAACACCGATGGCTCTTTGCGGCTTTCATCGAAGTTGGGTCTCATGTCCACCGTCTCAGCGTCGATGTCGTTGAGAATCTCCATGGAGAGCGGGGCCAGCTTGGCTTCGGTATACCGCATGGCAGCCGGAGGATTGTCGAGATCGCCGAAATTACCGTGTCCATCGACGAGGACGTATCGACTGGCTTCCTTCTGCGCTAGACGCACCAGCGCTTCGTAAATAGCGGAATCGCCGTGAGGGTGATACTTACCCATCACGTCTCCGACCGTGGTTGCCGCTTTGCGATATCTTGAATTTGGCTCCAGACCGAGCTCATACATGCCGTAAATGATGCGGCGGTGCACCGGCTTCAGTCCATCTCTGACGTCTGGGATGGCGCGGCTGACAATGACCGACATTGCGTAGTCGATAAACGACTTACGCATCTCATCTCTGAGTTCGACCTCTACAATCCGCTCTCCACTGCTACCTGCTGGTTGGCTCACGTTTTGAACTCCTATCGCGACAACTGTCGGGACACCCGAATTTGCCTCTAAATCACATCAAAAACAAAGTATATCATCGCCGATGAATTAAGCTCCTGAAGCGCGTTTCAGCCGCAAAGTCTTGCAAACATTTCAAAGAGATTCTCGAGCGTCGAGAGATCGCCGTACAGTCGACATTCATGGCGCAGGCGGCTTTTCGCTGTCGTCCGCTATCCAACATCGCCGCCAATATTCATGTTCGTTTCTTGGCAAAACTTCATTATTACAGCGATTTGGCTGGGTCGCAAAGGTGTCAGGTTTAGGACCTTTGCATCATTAGAGACGAAAGTGGCAAGCTGTCCAGGCCTCTATATCTGCTCGATATCCGTGTGTCTGGGCGATCTTTCAGGGTATAAACAGCTTCAGATCAACCTTGAGATTTTGTCTGAAAGTCAACGATACAAGCAAGAGATATTTCTGGTCGATTGGCAAGTTTCGATCGAAAGCGATGTTTCCACATCTTGCAAGAGCGCGATCTCTGAAGAGCCTGCCAATCGGACTCACAAAGACTAGGTGTTTCTTGAGCTTCCGCTTGAATTGTTCTTTCCGAACAAGCTCAATGTTCGACTAGGCTGTTCGGGAGATTGACTCAATCCGTGCCTGTTCAACGAACTCCAAACCTAATGCGGACTTTCGTTAATGTGTGGTACTGTATGCGGTGTTAGTCGAAGCTGCGCGCTAATCGATTCTTCTTGCTCGAAGTCGCCATAAAGGCAACGATTCCCAGCCAGAGAAATAGTCCGCTTGGCGTCAGTGAAAGCATCAGCAACAACAGGCAGTAATAGCCGATAGGATCCCAGCAGGCGCCTGCGGTAACAGAACCGCAAACAATCAATACGAGCCGCTTTGTAGTATTAGAAATCATGCGAGTTAATGATCGTCGCCAGGCTTCTGCGAGCGCTCCGACATCATACCCTTTTCGGATGGTTTCTCCATCGACTCTTGATTCTCAAAGCGCGAAGCCTGAGCTCGAAAACAGGGACCAAAGCGATGCAGCTGTTCCAGTCGGCGGTATTCAGCGTCCGATGCTGCTTCCCTGAGCGTTCTGTCGACTTGCTTTCGATAGGTTGACTTGTACTCTTTGCCTGTGATGTCTCTTCTCCACCAGGTTTGCCACATTTTGCAAGAACGCGAACTCTGAAGAGCCTGCCAATCGGACGCGCAAAGACCGGCCACAGCAGCAATCAGGCATACTGCGATGCTAATCATCCACATTGGCGCTTTCCAGATCGTCTTGGCTTTCATCTTTCTATTTTAGCTCAGGCGGTGATGAAGTCCCAACCACAATTCTCGATTAAATGCGGAATTGAGGCTTGGAAAGTGGTAAATGTCGAAGGAACAGCACGATCCGTGTTCGGTTATGCATCAGTAGAGCCGCAAATTCTTTGAGCTTGAGTATGCGGAGCTCGTGCTTGTAGAAGCCCCGAGCGCTATCGCTTGTGCTAACACTCGTCGCCCTTTTCTGTCTCCGTCAAAACGCTGATTGCCCGTTGAATCGATTGACCCGGTTGCTTCTGTCATGCGCAATCGTGGTTTTCGTCTCTCCTGTCTACCGAGAAGTACTCGTGTCGCTACGTCCAGTCTTGGCAAAACTTTATTACAGGAGAAGCGATAATCATTAGCTAATGTGTCGCTGTGTGCGCTATAGTCAGCCCCGTAGATGTTTCTTATCCCAGATGTTCGCGGGAGGTTATAGCGTGACAAGTTTGGAATCCGAAGGCGGGCGGCTCAGAGCCGAGAGATTACGTAAGCTTGAAGATTTGAAGGGACTTGGGGTTAAACCTTATCCATATCGCTTCGAAAGAACGCATAAGGCTGAGGCGTTGCATAAACTCTACGAAGGCTTGGCACCAGAGACGGAAACTCAGGACGTTGTGCGGGTTTGCGGAAAGGTGTTGAACGAACGCAACAGCTGGATGTTCGTCGACTTGTACGATGAGAGCGGCAAGATTCAGCTCTTCTGTCACAAAGAGAGCCTTTCGCAGGAAAAGCTCGATATGCGGAAGCTGTTCGACAAAGGTGACTACATCGGCGTCACAGGGACAGTGAGAAGAACCAAAGCCGGCGAACTTTCAATTCGCGTTACCGACTTCGAGCTTTTGTGCAAGTCTCTGCAACCGCTTCCTGACAGTTGGGAAGGGTTCACCGACGTGGAGGCACGCTACCGGCATCGCTATGTAGATATGGTTATGAACCCGAGTGTGAGAGATACTCTGCGCAAGCGCAGTATGGCGGTAAGAGCGATTCGCCAGTTTCTTGACGACAGAGACTTTCTGGAAATAGAGACACCGACGCTTCAGGTCGAAGCTGGTGGTGCAGATGCTCGTCCATTCGTCACTCACCACAATACACTAGATATCGATCTATATCTTCGCATTGCCACCGAACTGCATTTGAAGAGACTCATCGTGGGCGGCTTCGAGCGCGTTTACGAAATCGGCAGAATCTTCCGAAACGAGGGCATCAGCACGCGGCACAATCCGGAGTTCACAATGCTGGAAATGTATTGTGCATACGGAGACTATAATGACCTTATGGATTTCGCTGAGGAAATGGTTGTTGATTGCGCGATGAAGGTCTGTGGAACCAACAGCCTCGAGTATCAAGGTCAAACGCTCAGTCTAGCGCGCCCGTGGCGTCGCGTTAGAATGAACGATGCGATCAAAGAGGTTACCGGAGTCGATGTTGAAAGCGTGAAGACTTTCGATGAGATGAAAAAAGTTGCCACCACCCTTGGTGTGCACCTCGAAAAGGAAGAGTCACGTGGCGAAGTCATTAACACGATATTCGAATCGAAAGTCGAGTCCACGTTGATTCAACCTACATTCATAATCGACTATCCTGTCGAGATTTCACCGCTCACCAAGGCGCATCGCACCAACCCTGGAGAAGTCGAGCGTTTCGAATTATTCGTCTTCGGTCGCGAACTAGCCAACGGCTACAGCGAATTGTCCGATCCACTCGATCAGCGTGCTCGTCTCGAGGATCAGGCGCGCAAGAAAGCCGCCGGCAACGAAGAAGCGATGCCGCTCGATCTCGATTTCATCCTGGCGATGGAGTACGGCATGCCCCCCACAATGGGAATCGGAATCGGTATCGATCGCCTTGTGATGTTCCTGACTAACTCCGCTTCAATCCGCGATGTCATCGCCTTCCCGACGATGAAACCTATCGCAGAGCCAGCGAAGCAGTTGAAGGATACGGTCGCTGAAAAGGTCTAGTTTCAGCATCCATAAATCAGCAAAGAAGCAGAACAACAAGAAATCCGATTATGGATGGCACTGAGAGCAACCAGAGTACCTTTCGGAAGACATTTTCTGGTTCTGGGTCGTGGCGTGCCGTATCGAACCTGTTATCCGCCTAGCAACAGCATTGGCTTTTCGACGGCCTCGGGCTCTTTGATTATGTCTGAGGAGACTTCGTCGACGACTACTTCAAGCGGAGCCTGGGGAAAGAATTTGCGCTCTTTCGTGCCGGTGGTCCAGCGTCCCTGCTCATTTCGTCCGGTCGCGTAGACTGCGATGAAGCGAGGTCCGGCGTGAATTGTGTAAAGTACCGATTTGCGCTCGAAGTCGTCCCATTTTTTCAGTCCGAGATGTTCTAGTATCGCGGAGCCTGGGGAGCCGGCTTGCTCCGGCGTTGGAATGAGCTTGTTGCCCTCGCTCAGATACGTATACATCAGCGCTTTCCACTTATTGACGTCGCGAACGTCGAAAATCGTTATCGGCTCGATCTCAACAAAAAAACCTTCTTCTGTCTCTGCGAGCTGAGGGATGATTATCTTTTGACCGACTGCATACAGGTATATTCGCAATATGCTCATAAGCGCCTCAAATTTATCTCACTATTACAATGTAGCAGGAGAGTCAATTTCTTTTGATTAAAACTCAATGGACGTCGGTGGAGCGGGTCGCTTGAGCTCGCTGTCAATCTTGTTTTCTTCCACACAAGCTGCCTGCGCTCTCGCTGCGTTGTTAGCAATCAGGAATTTTTTCCAATCGTTTTTTAAATTCAACCGCTAATACTCTCGCCCAGTATTAGCCATCCGCGATATTTTCCGAGCGTTAGTTCTATCGAAGTGCTAATACCGGTCTGTCTTGCTGGCACTCAACTTCTCTTGTCTATCGTGCCCTATGGATGGTGTCGCTGTTGCTAGAACTCGGGAGAGGCGCTGAACTTCGTCAATCGCGAGCTTCTGGAGATCGGTTTTTTCCCTATTCTCCGCGGCAACATAAGCTTCGATAAATGCCGATTTGAAACGGCTCTGCTCGTCTTCGCGAAAAGATTGGCTCTGGCTAATAGTACCGAATCTGGTGCCGCATCAAATATGCCGTACTCCTCTTGCTCAATGTGCTCTGCGCGATAGACCGTTCCCATGCCGCCAATGCCGACCTTTTCGAGGATGCGGTAGCGACCTTCGATCGTGCCCTGGGTCAGAGATGTTTGAGTGGCGGTGAGCTTGAAGCGTGTTGTAAAACACTGACAATCGTCAGGCGATTGAAGGCAGGCGCTGCATTTTTGATTGTCGGTTTGCTCTGCGCTCATTATCGGATTCAAACGACTTTCCCAAACACATGATTCCCAGATCACTGGGCGCTCACGCGTCAGTAAAGTCGCGATTCGACTATCAGATCTTCATGGTGTTTTCGCACGTAACCAAATGCAGCGGTCGTCCTACAGGACCTGGACTACTCAAAGATAATGAATGCCGGCTTGAGACAGCTTCCTGAGTTCATCAGCCAACTCTTCGAAGCTTGCAAACCCTTCATCGATATCCAGCAGGTTTGAATCGTTGAACTTGAGCCGCACCGCTTTCAGCAGCAAGTTGTCTATTATAGGCGGCAAACCTTCACGCACGGCGGATGGCTTTTCTGCGCCCATAACGCCCGTGAAATTGAAATTTCCAATCGCCTCTTCTTCGGCAACGATATCGTTAAGTCTGTCTGATACCGTGTCGCTATCGTAGTCTCCGGAATATGCCACGCTTTCAATCAGAGGAGTTCGCATGGCAGTCTCCCACAGGATCAAACCGAACGCGAGCAGATCATCAGGGAGTAACCGCGGGTAATACCGTGGCGTGGTTACGATCAAGGTCTTCTGGGCGTCATCCAGTCGTTCTCCCACGTTGACGTTGCCGAAATATCCACAGTCGACGAGAATGACACCATTATTGGTGACGATCATATTTTCCGGTTTTACATCACCGTGATATCCAAAATTGTCCATGTGATTGAGTCTGGACAAAGTAAGCGTCAGATTGCGAAGCACGGTAATTGGCACCGGACCGGATCGCATATAGTCTCGGAATGTCCTTCCGGAAAGGAAGGGCATTCGGCAGTGGCTTGTCTCACCATCGAAGGAGTAATCTTCGATGCGGACCATACCTTGATCTATAACCGCTTTGGTTCTCGCTACCTGAATTCTCAGGATATGGACGGGAGAAGCTTCTTGAGGGGTAAATCGTTGTCCCCTCTTTATAAAAACCTGTGTAGGCAGAAATTCAAAACGCTCATCACGACCGGATGAGAACGGTCTCGGCACTTTGACTGCTTTATCGTTCTTCTGTCGATCGACAGCTCTGAAGACGTGAGAAAAGGTCCCTTCTCCCACCAACTCTTGTAAAGTAAAGTCACCAAACTGTGTGCCAATCAAGTCGTTAACGTACTGATTGGACATCGTACTCATGCCCCTTTTGCCTAGTCGTCCGCTCCAGCTGCGGCTCTGGCGAGCTCTTCGACATAAGCAACGACTTTGTCGAATTCGTCGTCGCTCTCGATCGTTCTGAAGATCGATTGATCGTCACGCTGAATCAGTCGCATGATTACGAGCGACTCTTCCTCTTCGTTGTCGTGGGATTCGTCTCCCTGCCCTTTCAGCTTCAGGAGAATTCCGTACTCTTGACCCTCAAACTCGATGATGTCCAGGATCTGGCAATTGTAGGAAGTACCGTCTTCGCCTTCTAAGGTGATGATTGCTTCATCCGCACCGGGCGTTGCGTTGTCGTTAGTCATGAGGGGTATCAGCTCTCCATTCGTCCAGCCAGTAGGCCAAGTCTGTTTAACTCTTCTTGTGCACCCAGAGCAATTAGCTCGTCGCCGACACAAAATACCAGGTCCGGCGTTGGATTTGTAATCAGCTTACCACTTTGATTTACGGCCAAGATCATCGCGCCGGATGTTTGCTTTATATTGGCGTCCTTTAAGGTTCTTCCGATTAAGGAGGACTCCGGGTGAAGGGTGACTTGCTCCATGCGCAAGTCCTGCTCCGGAGTGTGCATTACAACATCAAGAAAAGTTGTCACGAGTGGATGTGTTACAGCGGCTGCCAAGCGCTGTCCGCAGATGACATAGGGCGAGATTACCATGCGCGCTCCGACGCGTTTGAGCTTCGATTCCGATCCCGGATTGGCTGCACGAGAAACCACATCTATCGATTCGTTGAGCCCGCGAGCGGTCAGTGCAATAAAAGTGTTTTGAGTATCGTCAGGGAGGGCGCAGACAATGCCTTTAGCTTTGTTAACCTGCGCTCTCAAGAGAACTTCGTCGGCGGATGCATCGCCTTCGATAACGAGAAAACCGGCATCCTCAGCCTTTCTTGCAACAAGTGCATTCATCTCCACGACCACGAATGGGATTCTATTTATACGAAACTGATTCGCAACCTCTTGTCCGGTTCTGCCATAACCGCAAATGATCTGATGATTTGTAAGCTTGACAATTAGTTTTTTCATTCGTCTCCCAACGTTTAACTCCAGAGACAACGACACCATATCGCTGACTATGTAAAGAAATGCTCCCACTCCAACCAGTATGAGAAACATTGCAAAAATGCGACCAGGATCCGTAAGTGGGTGTACTTCGCCATAACCGACCGTTGCAATCGTCGTGACCGACATGAAAAGAGCATCAAGTGGATCCCAACCTTCTACCGCCATGAAGCCCAGCGTGCCGAAGCCTATAAGCCCAAACAGCTTGACGATGTGCGATAAAAGCCTGCGTAACTTGGGGTCTTCCACGAGATTAACGCCAACAAAGGAAAGTCGCTGATTTCGTTGTTGTAAACAAAATCCAGGCGCATACGAAAAGTATCATAAACGACGCCTGGAAAGTAGCCTCGGCGATCTATCCTAAGCTGATAAGATCGGGTTTTCATACATGACACCGGGCGACCTACCCATCGAGGTTCGTCCACACAAACGGAGACGACATGAGCACAGTTCTTAACTCCCCTAATACTGCGACTCAAGGCCGAGTAGTGCAGGTTATCGGCGCCGTTATAGACGTCGAGTTTCCTAGTGGGCATTTGCCACAGATTTACAACGCGCTGGAGATTAGGGGTGTCAATCCTGCCGGCGATCAAAAACGGGTTGTTTGTGAAGTGCAGCAGATGCTTGGCGACAACCGCGTAAGGGCAGTAGCCATGGGCTCCACAGACGGCATGACGCGCGGCATGACCGCAGTCGATACCGGGCAACCCATCACTGTGCCGGTTGGTACAGCCACTCTGGGACGCATTCTTAACGTACTAGGTGAGCCTGTTGACGAGGGCGGTCCTATTGAAGCGACCGAGCGCTGGCCGATTCACCGTCATGCTCCTGCTCTGACAGAGCTCGAAACCGAGACGGTTGTGTTTGAAACTGGTATCAAGGTCGTCGATCTCCTCGAGCCTTATATCAAGGGTGGTAAGGTCGGACTATTCGGCGGCGCCGGAGTCGGCAAAACCGTTATCATCATGGAGTTGATTCACAATATCGCAAAGCACCACGGTGGATACTCGGTGTTCGGCGGTGTGGGAGAAAGAACTCGTGAAGGCAACGACCTCTGGCACGAAATGAAAGACTCGAAGGTCGAGGGTGGATGCGTATTAGATAAGGTCGCACTGGTCTACGGGCAGATGAACGAGCCACCAGGTTCGAGAATGCGCGTTGGTCTTTCCGCGCTGACAGTTGCTGAGTACTTTAGAGACGTGAGCAAACAGGACGTGTTGCTCTTCGTCGACAACATCTTTAGATTTGTACAAGCAGGTTCTGAAGTGTCCGCGCTTCTTGGACGTATGCCTTCCGCCGTAGGATATCAGCCTACACTCGGCAACGAGATGGGTGAACTGCAGGAGCGCATCACATCGACCAAGCATGGTTCGATCACTTCCGTACAAGCTGTATATGTACCGGCAGATGACTTGACCGATCCGGCGCCTGCCACCACATTCGGTCACCTTGATGCCACCACGGTGTTGAGCCGTCAGATTGCAGAACTCGGAATTTACCCAGCAGTAGATCCGTTGGCATCCACATCGACAGCGCTCAAGCCGGATATCGTTGGCGAGGAGCACTACGAAGTCGCTCGTGGTGTGCAGCAGACATTGCAGAGATATAAAGATCTTCAAGATATCATCGCTATCCTGGGTATGGACGAACTCTCCGAAGACGATAAATTGATCGTGTCGAGAGCACGCAAACTGCAGAAGTTCCTCAGTCAGCCGTTCCACGTAGCTGAAATCTTCACCGGACGTCCTGGTAAGTACGTTTCATTGAAGGATACAGTGGCTGGATTCAAGCAGATTCTGGCCGGCGATTGTGATGATATGCCTGAGCAAGCCTTCTACATGGTTGGCGATCTCAACGAAGCTCGAGAACAGGCGAAGAAGCTACAATCCGCTTAAGGAAATCAATTCTTTCATGAGTAAGAAAAAGCAAGAGCCCAAGGTCGAGAAGATCAACGCTACACCGGACGAGTTGTCTAACCGTGATGTATACGTGTTTGGACGGCTGGAAAACGAAGTGGCCACGCCGGTTATTCGCAGGCTGCTTCGTTTGACCGAGCGCGATTCGAAGACCCCGATCAATTTGTATATCAACTCCGCAGGCGGAAATGGATACAACGCAGATGCAATCATCGCGATCATGCATTCAATACCGCCGAAGGTGAATACAATTTGTCTGGGTCATGCACTATCGGGGGCTTGTGAGATTCTGGCGTCGGGGACTGGTGAGCGTTCTGCCTACGAGTTCTCGACACTCATGTTCCATCAGACGATCTGGGAAGCGGAAGGTGACATCACAAGCCTTGAGATCCAGGCGCTGCAGGGGCAAAGATTCAGAAATGCGCAGATAGAACTATTGCACAGATGCACCGGGCAGGATCGCGACCGCATCCGCAAGGACATTGAGCGCGACCACTATCTGTCGGCGCCGGAAGCGCTCGAATACGGAATTATCGACAAGATTATTCGTCATCAGAGCAGAATTCCATCGCCACGTTTGACGCTTGCTTCCACTAGTGCACCGAAGCCCAAGATAGCGGCCAAAACTGCTGCTACACGGGCTACTGTTGCCAGCCGAGAAAAAACGCAGACCGCTGCTAAAAAGCCTGCCGCAAAAGCAAAGACGACGGCAGGCGGAACGCGGGCTCGTGCACAGGGACGAACCGCAGGTGGCAAGACCAGTACGAGAAAGAAATAGCCAATACTTTTTCGCTAAAAAGAGAGGAAATATGTCCGGTACGTTCAGACTCCAGATCATTACACCCGAGCGCCAGGTGCTCGACACCGAAGTGACGCAAGTGACCGCGACTGCTCGCGATGGAGAGTTGTCGATCCTGCCTGATCACGAACCTTTAGTCACCGCCCTTGGTGTCGATGTGCTGACTTACTGGGAAAAAGGTGAACCGCATACGGCTGCTGTGATTGCTGGAATTCTCGAGGTCTCGAGCAACAGGTCTATCAAGCCGCACGGCAAGGCCAGCGAAGGAGCTCCACTCACGTCGCCTGGAGTAGTCGTCACGGTCCTGAGCGATGCTGCCGAGCTGGCTACCGAAATTGACGAAGCTCGAGCCAAGCAAGCCAAGGATAGAGCCGAGGCTGAAAAAACTCAACGGGTCGATAAGCTCGATACGCAGCTTGCCGAGATGGCGCTTGCAAAGGCTATTACTCGTATGAAAGCTGTTCAAATTGCACGAGAAAGAAAGCGCTTACACTAAGCTAGGCATTCGAGCATCCGTTAGTTGCCTTCATTGCCTTTCATATACGAATCGACGGTCGAGTAAGCTCTCCGGCGCTTGGGGGCGGTGCTGGCTTCTGCGGTTGAAGGCGCAGGCTTAGCTGCTTTTGGACGTTTCGGTTTCTTCGGTTTCTTCGCGAAGACCGGTTTCGCTTTCTTGTTCTCTGGCACCGTCAGTGGTGTCGTTGTTTGTTGCTTTGTCTCGCTGCTCGGTGGTGCTACTGGTGGTGTGCCGCTAGCGGTTGGAAATGTCGTGCTGGTTGCAGCGCTCTGTTTTGTTGGTGGTCGAGGTGTAGGAATGGCGCTGGTCGGCACCGGCTCACTAGGCGGCGGTGTTGCTTGGGTCGCGACCGGCGGAGCACTGTCTGTTGTGGCAGTTTTTGGTTTGACACCTATGAGAACATAAACCGCGATGACTACGAATACGCAGATCGCGATACAAGATAAGGTAATCAAAACGCGCTTCTTGCTCTCCGCGCCCCCTCTACTGTTGCTAAATCGCAGAGCCGAAGAGCCTCCGGTGCGTACGCTGCTGTCTGTTTCATCGCCATATCGAGGTCTAGAAGAAGGTGTGATAGGCGTTCTTAGCGGAGTGCTGGGCTGTTGCTGCGGCTCGTCCGGCAGCATTGGTTTTGGCGCCTTCACCGACGGTGTTGGTATCGCATTCAATGCAGCAACATCGAAAGGTTCATGCCCCGCAGGCGTCGTTTTGTCGACCGGAGGAGGGACTGCTACAGTCTCGCGAAGGACATCTTCAGGTTCCATCGGTCCAGCTGGAGTTGGCGCAGTTGGCGGTGTGGCGTTCCAGTCGAGATTCTTGGACTTACGCCTGGACACTTGCACTGTATGATCGGAGCCGTCGTCGAGACCGCCGGTCACTTCTGAATGCTCCTGGAGATCTATTCCGGTGTTGTCCTGAAGAAATGAACGGGCACCGGACCTGCTGCTAGTCATCTTTCCGTCCGGCTGCTCGGGAAGTGGAATCGTCGGCGGTGCCCCGGGAGTTGGTTCCGATAGCGCCTGAATCGCGCTCTCGGGCGGTATGTTGGCATCCGCCCAACTACCTTTTGATTGGCCATCATATGTAGCCGGTCGTGCGCCCCACGGCGGAGGAGGCGCGCCCTGCGGAACCGAACCTGCATCTGTGCCCTGCTGTGCCAGTCCTGGCAGACCCCAGCTCGGACCAGTCTGAGCGCCAGCACCGGCATTGGCCTTTCCCCATGGCGGGGGCGGACCTGCGCCCTGCGGTGTGGTTGGTACGACCGTAGCTGAGGTCGGAGCTTTCCAAAGAGGTCCTTCGACTTGCCGAGCTGCTTCTGATCGGTTCTGCGCCGAGCCTGCCACTAACTTATCTAGAGGCGGAATATCGTCCGGATTGGCCGGTTGCAAGAGCCCGGGAAAATCCGTGCTTGCGGTGGATGGTTGAGCCGGGATGTCTGTGCGAGAAGACCTTGGTGGCAATGCAATCAGATTCGAGAGTGATGTTCCGGGCTTTGCCGATGGGTTGGGTTGAGGAATTGGCTGAGGGACCACGTCAAAGTCACTCGGTCTGAGCTCTTGATCGGCAAGCGGATTCAAAGCCACTGCTTGCAACGCCTGAGGCGATCCGAGAGCGATTGTCCTATTGAGAAAGGCGTCGGGGACCGGAATTCGCTGCCCAATCGCTGGACTGGGATTGTTAGGGGGGACCGGAGAAGTCTGTGGTTCTGAAGGTGTGACTACCGGCACGGCATTCTGTGATGTTGTTGGTCCAGGCGGATCCATCATGTGCGGCATGAAGCTCTGCGGCGGCGACCCGACAGGTGTCATCGGCAAAGAGTTGTGTGACGCGGTCGGACCGGGTGTAACTGGCGGAAGCGAACTGTGCGAGGCTGTGCCTCCTGGTTGGACACCAGGCGTCGGATTGTATGGGCCCATAGGCGAGGGTGGCACGTATGGCTGCGGCGCTTGTGCCGATGCCATCGGACCCGGCGACGATTGGACCGCTAACATGGAGTTGTGGGACGCTGTAGGCGGCATGTATGCCTGTTGGGTAGATGCCTCTGACAGCTGAACAGGTGGCATGGAGTTCTGCGATGCGGTCGGCTGCATGTACGCTTGTGGCGAGGATGCACTAGCCTGGGCCGCCCACATGGGGTCTGGTGACAGCTGGACTGGTGGTACGGAATTTTGTGAAGCGGTAGGTGACATGTAAGTCTGTGGCGAAGATTCGTTGGCCTGAGTGGCCCGCATTGAATCCGGCGTCAGCTGAACGGGGGGCATCGAATTTTGTGAAGCCGTCGACGGCATGTCGGCCTGTTGCGACGATGCATCAGCCTGTGCCATTCGCGTAGGATCTGATGACAACTGTAGAGGCGGTATCGAATCCCGAGAGGCGGTGGTGGGCATGAATGCCTTAGGCACTGGGGCACCAGACGGTGCAGACCCTGCTGACGGGGTCCGTGACGGTTGTGCGGGTAGCCCGGACCGAGAGGCTGTCGGAGCAACCAGATCTGAAAGGATAGGATTGCTCCCCGTCGGATTGGCACGAGGTGGAGACAAGGGCGCTGGGGCCGGAGCCGGCGGACGTTGCTTTTGTGGAGCCGCCGAGGTGGCGCTCCAGCTAGGACCTGATTTGCCGTCCCAGGTCAGGACGAAGTGTGAGTCACCGTGCTTGTTCTTCGCGTCAGGGACCGGCACCGGTCTCGACGTCTGTTGTGTCTCGTCGCCGACGACAGGTCTGTCTCCAGTAATGTCTTCTGGTAACGACGCTGGCGGCTTCTGAGCCGGCAATCGATCGCTTGTTTTTGTCCGCTCTACTGTGGAGGCTTCCAGTGCCGCAGACAGCGAGGCGAGATCTTGAGTCAGAAGCTTTCCGATTTGCGGTTTGCTTTCGATCCTGTCCGATGCGACAGAACTTGGTTTTGCTGGTCGTCTCGCGTCGTCATCCCCTACTTCTGTTCCGGGGCCTGACCATGTGCCACGACTCAAACCGCCGGTGTCAGCTGCTTGTTGCGGACCTCCGAAGAGTTCTTTATCGGAAGTCTCGATGCTGGCAATCGAGTCGCTCCATTTATCGTAAGACGAAGGTGATGGTATCGCAATTGGTGCCGGCGTCGTCTCGCCGGACCACGATGGCTTCCAGCCCACTTCGCCGGTCCCTGGCGCGGAACTCTTGATCGGACTGATCGGGTCGCTATTGCCTCGGAAGCCGGCCGTGGCACTACCTGTAGTGCTGAGCGACGAATTCTGAGAACTGGCTTTCGGACGCTCGGTCTTCGGCAGGGTCCCCGCTATGAGCTCCAGCTCGCCTTTCAGATCTGCCATCGATGAATAGCGGTTATCGGGTTCGATCTCCAGGCACTTGAGCACTATCATCTCGAGTTTTTCCGGAAACACCCTGCCTGGTACTACATCTCTGAAGTTGGGAGCAAGTTTCGTACACTTCAAGTGCACTGTGGAGATGTAGTTCTCTCCCCTGAAAGGAGGGCTTCCCGTCAGCGTTTCGAACATCATTACACCGACTGAGTATATGTCGCAACGTTGATCTGTCGGTCTCCCGGTACATTGCTCAGGGCTCATGTAGAGCGGGCTGCCGACCACCTCACCTGTCCGCGTGATTCTCTGGGTGTACTCAGCTAACTTAGCGACTCCGAAATCCAGCACCTTGACGTGATCTTGTTCTGGTTCGTTCGATACCATCACATTGTGCGGTTTGAGGTCTCGATGGAGGATGCCGGCTCCGTGCGCATAGCGCATCGCATCCACGACCTGCAAAAATATACGAACGGCGCGGTTAATCGGAAGTAGCACTTCGCGATCGAGAATCTCTTTCAGGCTTTCTCCAGCCACATATTCCATGACGATGAACGGCTCTTGCATGTAGGTCGAGCCGAAATCGAAAGTCGTGATGATGTTCGGGTGCTTGAGCTGAGCGAGCGCCTTGGCTTCCAGCTTGACTCTCTGCACGTTGGAGTCGTCTCGTGCGAGTTCTGACGGCAACAATTTCATCGCGACGATCCTGTCGGTGAGCTTATGTTTTGCCTTGAAAACTACGCCCATACCGCCGGCGGCAATCACGTCCAAAATCGCGTAAGGCTCCACGACGGTGCCCACCAGTGGGTGGCGCTTTTCCGGCGAACCTTGACTATCAACATTCATTCAGTAAAAAGTCCAATAACCGACTAGATCATCCGCTCTACCCTTAATTCCCCGGTATATGTAATGGTAAACATAGAAAGGGAACCGGCAAGCTGATAAACAGGCATCAGTCGCCTTTTGTCAGGTACAGGATTGATTTGACCTTGCGCTCCGGTGTCGATGACACGATTGTCTGAAATCCCGAGCCTCCCCCGACCGGATTTCCGGCACTCGGGTCGTTGTTTTCCGTGCCACCCGGTCCCTGCTTGAGGGCATCGCGGAGCTCTGGCGGGACTCTTAGCACCATGGTCGTGGATGTGCCTCCGTCAAAGTTAATTGCCGAGTTGCAACCCAAATGTCTCATAAATTCCGACAGCCCTGAAAGTGAAATTCCTTCGGAAAATTCTTTGGTTCGTCTGCCCTGCACGCAGACCAGATGAAGTGTGCCACCGTTGCCGATACCAAGGCCAGTCCTAGCGGCGCGCATATTTGTACCGATTGAGTCGACAACCTTCCCCACTGGCGGGGTTCTGACGAACGCCTCTGGGCGTGATGTCAACTTGGGAAGGAGCTGCGGACCAGCCTGAACTGAGTGAATCAGTTTGAGCTTATCCGGGGTAGGGTCGCTGTGCGCCTGAATCTTGTATTCCTGCTTTCCTTTTTTGTCTTTCAGCACTCTCACTTCCGAGCGATTGAAAATCTGGGTGAGGAAGGGCTTGAGACCTTGGTTATTCACCAACGCCATATTGTGCCGAGGCTCACAAACCTGCTTGCCGTCGATGACAATATAGCTGGCACTTTCACCATCCGAGAGGTTGAAGAATCCGGCATTCACTGCCGCTATCGCATCGACTTTCGATGCCATCTCCGATGTCGTAGCGGTTTTATCGCAGATATAAGGTTTGATCGACCAATCACCACCAGCAGTATCAATCGACACTACATGTGCAATTGCCAGTGGATCGATCTCGATGCAGCGATACATAACACCTTTGGCCAACGGGATTGATTTTTTTGTTGCCTTCGATATCTGCTCGTTTAATTCACTAACCAGAGTCTTGTCCCCCTCCTTCTGAGTTGATGCGCATATGCCAGTCTCTGCAGTCAGAATGACTGCGACTACCGCGCAGATTGCAGTCACCAATAACTTCGAGAGAGGCACTACTGGTGGTGCTGTGCGCAGTATCGAAGGATGTCTCAATGACTTCATGTTACAGATCCTGTTCTCAGCGTTCAATTTGATGGTCCAGAATTACAGTATTAGTTTATCGCGAAATATTCTTTCCGACCGAAATTGACTTCGGCACCAGGCGCGATGGTTTCTCGCAGCATGAAGTCGTTATCGGTTTAAACATTGGCTAAGGTGACATCGGATTGAACCAGAGCGCACCCAAGTTCTCGATGTTCTTGCTGCTAAGCAAAAAGCGCCATGCGCGATGCATGACGCTTTGCAAAATCAATCTTCTGGAGATTGTTAGTCGGCCATGTTGACCCAAACGCTCTTGATGTTCGAATAGAGTTCGATCGAGTGTTTGCCGAGTTCGCGGCCGTAACCACTCATCTTGTATCCGCCGAAAGGAACGGCTGGATCGAAGACGTTGTAGCAGTTGACCCAGATGGTGCCGGCTTTGATATGCGAAGCAAACTTGTGGGCTTTCTTCACATCCTTGGTCCATACTGCGCCGGAGAGACCGAAGCGAACTTTGTTGGCTTGGTCTGCGACATCATCCATGCCTTCGAAAGGAATGACGGCGAGCACTGGTCCGAATACTTCTTCTTGTGCAATGCGCATGTCATTCTTGACGTTGGTGAAGATGGTGGGCTTCACGAAGTAGCCTTTCTTCAGATCTTCGGGTTGTTCGCCGCCGCAAGCCAGCTTGGCGCCTTCTTTCTTTGCTATGTCTACATAGCTGAGAACACGCTCTTGCTGATCCTTCGAAACTTGAGGACCGATTTGGGTCTTCTCGTCGAGACCGGAGCCCTGACGCATCTTGCCGACGCGGTCGAGCAGTCTGGACATGAATTCGTCATGTATCGATTTCTCGAGGAAGAGGCGCGAGCCTGCGCAGCAGACCTGACCCTGATTGAAGAAGATACCGGTGATGGCGCCGTTGACGGCAGCCTCTATGTCGGCATCTGCAAATACGATGTTTGGAGCTTTGCCGCCAAGTTCTAGCGAGACTCTCTTGAGGGTCTTCACGGAAGCTTGAACAATCAATTGACCGGTCTTGTCTTCGCCGGTGAAAGCAATCTTGTCTACATCGTCATGGTTGGCGAGGAATTCGCCGGCCGAGTCGGGACCGAGACCAGTGACGATGTTGATTACGCCTTCGGGGAATCCGGCTTCAAGAGCGAGTTCGCCGATTCTCAGAGCGGTGAGCGGAGTCTGTTCTGCCGGCTTCAGTACGACACTGTTGCCGCAAGCGAGAGCTGGACCCCACTTCCACGCTTGCATCAGCATCGGGAAGTTCCACGGAATGATTTGACCGACTACGCCGATTGGCTCGCGCAGCGTGTAAGTGAAAAAATTGTTGTTGGCGTTGATTGTTTCGCCTTCCAGCTTGGTTGCCCAACCGGCATAGTAGCGGTAGGTTTCGATCGTTGCTGGGACGTCGACGTGCTTGGACTCGTTGATGGGCTTACCATTGTCGAGAGTCTCGAGCTCTGCCAATTCATCGGCGTGCTTTTCGATCAGATCGGCGAGCTTGTACATGCAGCGAGCGCGCTGTGCAGCCGACATCTTTCTGTGGAAGCGACCGTCTTCGAACGCCTGACGAGCGGCTTTGACAGCCATGTCAACGTCTTCTTTTCCGGCTTCGGCAATTTCGGACAACACTTCTTCGGTTGCCGGGTTGTATGTCTTGAAGTATTTGCCGGTTTTGGGCTCAACCCATTTTCCGTTGATAAGGAGCTTCTTTGGCTTCTTCAACCATTCTTTGCAAAGCAATTCTTTTTCTTGCATAACGGTCATGTAAGACCCTCCAGAATTCGGTCAAATGATATACAGCACAGCGCGGCGAAAGACCGCCTGTTTTCCGACATAAAGTTAGCACGACACTTTAATATTTCTTGAATAGTTCCCAAAGGTTTAAGATTGCCATTATTATTGCTCTATCGTAGTACTGATGCGTATATGGCGGGTGTAGCCGCCCATGTTTTCGAGACGGAAGCTGTTGACGACTGATTGGAGAAAGCTTCCGAATCGAACCATCTTTACTCCTTCGCGACGTGGAGCTGTTCTCAGGAGCACACATGGTTCGAAATCGCACAACAATTTGTTCGAAAAAAGCACGATCAGCGATGGAGTGCGCATCTACCGTAGCCCAATCTCTTCTGGTCGCTCAAATGGTGCAGCAACTGGACGTTTCAGTATATGCAATTTCTGATTTGAAACGATGTCGATGCAATATAATACGCAGGTCGAATACTGCTGGCTCTAAAAGCAGAAAGTCCCAAATGACGCGGTTTGCACAGCTCCAGGCGATTGATGCAGCCATTGTGTTTAACAACTGCGATCAAAGTATCGTCAATACCAGGTTTCCTTATGTCTATTGAAAAAACGAAAACGCAGCGGCGGAATGAATTTCCTGCTCTTGTTAAGCCATACATGAACTACGGAGGTCAGGGACCTTTGTCACATGACTCTCTGGACGCGATTAATCGCTCATATCGAGAAGTTCAACTATACGGTCCGTTCTCGGGTAAATCGATCAGCTGGATGTTGGAAGAGCTGGAGAAAACTCGTCAGCTTCTTGCGCTGGAGCTTGGCGGTGACCCGAAGTCTTTCGTCCTTACACAGAATGCTACTGAAGGGTGCAACATGGTTCTGTGGGGTATCGATTGGCAATCCGGTGATAACATCGTAACTACCGATTGCGAGCACCCTGGTGTCGCAGCCGCGATTGAGAATGTTGCTAGACGCCATGATTTGAGCGTGACACGCGTGCCTCTGTCCGATTCAGAGTCAGCATCAACCGGCGTTGTTCAATCGATCGGCGCAGCCATTGATTCACGAACGAAGCTAGTCGTGCTCAGTCATGTACTGTGGAATACGGGGGAGACTTTGCCACTTTCGGAAATCCAGGCGTGTTGCCGAAGCGCCAACGTTCCTCTTCTAGTGGATGGCGCGCAGTCTGTCGGAGTGATACCACTCGATTTAACCAACGATCCGATCGACTACTATGCCTTCCCAGGTCACAAGTGGTTTTGTGGACCTGAGGGAGTAGGCTCACTCTACATCAGGCCAGAATTGATATCAGGGTTGAAACAAACGTTCGTCGGTTGGCGAAGCTCGATGTTTGTCGAGAATACTGATACCGGCGCGGTAAAGTTCGAAGTTGGGACTGCTTCCTTCCCTCTTCTTGCCGGACTGCGTACTGCCATCGAAGGGCACCGCCGGTGGGGCGATTCTCAAGAGAGATACCAGCAAATTCTTACGAACGTGCGTAACTTCAGAACGCGACTTTCGGAGCTGAGCTTCGTCACTGTCTTGAGTCCCCAGCTTGCGCCATCTGGATTGGTATCATTCATTCTACACGGACTAACGCACAGCGAGGTCGTTGTAAGGTTGGAAGACGAAGGAATTATTTTACGCACTGTTCCGCAGCCAGATTGTATACGGGCATCTATTCACTACTTAACTGAAGAGAGCGACATGGACGCTCTGGCGCAAAACCTTATTAAGCTCAAAGCGAACACTCCCCAATAAGTGCGGTTGCGAGAACGGCCTTGTAGAATTTTGCAGTCCGTATGAGACTATTGAAATGGATGCGGCGCTAACTAACTAATGATGAGAAGGAAGAGTCAGTTAAATCAACTGCTCCGATAGCGCCGGAAGAAAGGTCGATTCTCGGCTGCATTTTGTTTCGATTTCTCCTCGTCTACTTCTTCCTTTCGCAGTCGCAAAACATTTTTGCACAAATTCCCGGCGGCGTGGTTTTAAGTTGGGCAATTTCATTGTTGTCTAAGCCGCTCAGCGCGCCAATAGCTAGTTTTTGTTTCATCATACGCCAGCAGCTGGATCAGGCGGTAATGGTAGCGGTGATACCACTGATGGTTACATTGAAGTAGTCTGCCATTTCATCTACGTAGAACCGTTACTTTGCAGTGGATGGCAACGAGGATCGTGCTACTCGCCGCCCTCTGCGCCGTTGGGGAC
>JAIERK010000031.1 GCA_019746975.1 Candidatus Obscuribacterales bacterium | reverse complement strand
TCGGATCATCGAGCTTTTTCGCTATGCCAAAATCCAAAACCTTAGCAATCAACTCGCCATCATGCCCTTTTGCTATAACGATGTTTGCCGGTGTCACGTCACGATGAATCACACCCTGCTCATGAGCAAAGACAAGGGCATCCACGACCTGAATGAATATGGTTAGAAATTCGTCCAATCGAAGTCGCTGGACTCGTTCCAACCTCTTTGCCAGAGACTCTCCGTCGACCAACTCCATCGAGAGGTACGGACGGCCGCCGAACAGGCCAAAATCAAAAATTGTGGCTATGTTCGGGTGATTCAATTTGCTGGCCAGCCTTGCCTCGCTCTGAAAGCGCATGACGTCGACCTGTGAATGAGCCTCCGTAAGCAACACTTTAAGAGCGACGTCCAAGTTTAAATGGAGGTTTCTTGCCCGGTAAACCCGGCCCTTTCCACCAGAGGAGATTAAGGCAAGAATCTCGAACTTCTCGAAAACCACCGAACCGACCGAAAATTCGGCCGAGTCCATAGCCTGCGCAGAATTGGTATCCTCAACCATCATTTTGGTGACACAAAAGACTGTCTATATAAGCTGTACCCAGGTTAGCGCCCTTTATCGCACGGCGAGTCATTTCCACAGCCCTCACCGACCGTGACGACCGCCTCGGGTCTTGGATGGTTGAAGCCAAGACGCTGTTTTTCAGCCCTCCGACAAGGTACAAGCAGCACGAACCCAGGTCGAACATCGCGAGGCTCCCAGAAGACGTTCAGGTCTTCCGTAATGCGACCCGCAGCTTTAAAACCGCAACCTGGGGCGAAATCCGTCTAGCACAAAAAGGTCGAATGCCGCTAGAGTCCGGGAATTCCTCGTCCTTGCGGGCGGAGACAATGTCAACAACGCATTAGCGCAATCGGCTGACTGAGCTGACCGGTGCAATCTCAACGAAGTCACCACGACAAGTCGCAATTCCACGGAATTCATACAGCGGCCCGACGCCATCGACTATACGGAAGTTCTTCACAGCATTGGAGGAAGAGCTAATGTTGTCTTCGAGCGCAATGGCGCCCGGAATTTCAGGTCTGATCAAGGCGACTAGTTTACCGGATTGGGCCCGCTCTGCGTTGGCCGGGGATGGCTCGCGCAACACCATGCCTCTGTTTATCTCAATAGTTGCGGCTCTTCTTAATCGTGCGTCGCTCATTTTAGCGCTCCTGAACATACCCTCTAAATGAAAAACGGCGAGTTGAGAATAAATAGGAGACCAATCAATTACTCTTTGTTAATTCGTCAAAACCGCGCGCCTATGGCACTTTGACATTCAGACAAACACAACATTCGCCAAAGAATCAGGAGGGCGTCAACATCTTGGTCTTGCCTTTCAAAGCCTTTTTCGCCTGAATCATGTTAAAGCCATCCTGGATGTTTTTAGTGGAAGGCTTTTTATACTCGATAAGGAAGACCGGCTTGCCCTGGTCAGGCATCGGCTGATAGATTCCAGCCTCCTGGTATCGATAGGCTTGTTCCGCCACTGTACCGTCCAACCCTCTCGGCCTATTAAGCAGAATTCAACAGAGCTCTACTTCCCGAGCAGTTTGAGCGCTTCGCTGATACCGCTTCGTCTAAACTCTGTAACTCTCTCTGATACCGCGGAGAGTCGCGCCTTTTGTTTGGCATCCGGCGAAAGTCTGTGATGACCTCAACTGGTTGGTGTTTACACGAAAAATCCACCTGCGGGGCAGGTCCATCGACATATTTGCCCTCATCTTTCAAACTCATTTCTCTACGACGGCTTCAAGCGAAGTCAGACCATCTTCTACTTTGCCGCCGCGAATAGCAAAAATAGCCCGACAAACATCACGACACAGGACAATATTCGACAGTAACGATCTGCCGCCGCCGGACAGCGCGGACAATGCGTTTGTTCGTCGAACCGGGGTGTGCGTATGACTCTATCGACGACCTATTACGATTTTGCAAAAAGCTGTTCAAAATCCTTAGGTGTAGCTACTTTTGCGTATTTACGCAATCGCCTCGCGTAGGCGGATGACGCTGAAAACTTCCATGTAGATCGCAATACTGCCGAAGGAGCGGGTCTCTCCTTTCGCTCCCGTCCAGAGATTCTGCAGAATGGGATCGATGAAAACATGACTCTCAACCGAATAACTAAGTCCATATCGCCAAACTGACCGCCCACCAAGTAGCTGAAAATCCTGCAAGTGATTCGCGAGAGTGATACGATCTCAGCAAACTACCAAGAGTTACACATACTAACCTTATGGACGAAGCGCCCCAACCGACGCCAAAAGCGAACCCAGGTGAGCTCAAGCGATTTCTGGTGGCAGGCGGCTCAGCCGTTGCCTGCGATACCACTGTATATTGGCTGCTCTTCGCTGTACTCCCCCCATCGGTCGCAAAAGCGATTTCATTCATCGCGGGGACGATCGTCGCGTACATACTCAATAAATTCTGGACCTTCAAAAAGCCAAAGCGATCAAACTCAGAGGTAGTAAAGTTCATTTGCCTGTACCTCACCACGCTCGGTGCAAATGTGGCTGTCAATCGATTGGTACTGGATTCGTCTGAGCTGCTCGGTTCGACGCTTCAACAGTACACGACGCAGATTGCATTCTTCGCTGCGACCGGGACAAGCACCGTTTTGAACTATCTCGGACAGAAATTTTGGGTGTTCAAACCGGCGGATAACTCGTGACCAAATTAGCCCAGGTGGCTATACTTGCTCTGTGGTGATTCGGTGTGAATTTAAAATGACTCGATTATCAATAACGACGTACTGTCTGGTCCTTATGCTTCTTGCAGTCGGTTTCCCGGTCAACGCGCAAGATAAAACCGACGTAGATAGAATCAATAAGTGGTTTGACGATCAGAAAGAGAAGCAAAAGTCTCAGGATGAATATTGGAAAAACATTCACGTAGGTCCCTTGCAAAAGCCTGGAGAGATTCAAAAAGCTGGTACCATACAAAAGCCTGGTACCATGCAAAAGCCTGGCGCCATAGAGATCCCGAAGGGATGGAAAGCAATTAAAAGCGAGAGTCTACCGTGCGAGCGCCGCTTCACTGTCTCCGGCGACACGCTATTCGATTTCGACAAATCTACCTTGACACCGCATGCGGTATCTACTCTCAACCTCCTGGTCCCAGAGCTCAAGCGAAATACGACACACCCGGTCACTGTGGAAGGTCATACCGACTCTATAGGCGCCGACACCTATAACGAGCGTCTCAGTTTCAAACGTGCTGAGACCGTTAAAAACTGGCTATCGGACAACAAGATCTTCGATAAGGACAACATCAAGATAAAAGGCTACGGGAAGAATCGACCAATTGCTCCTAATACCTATGCGGACGGAAGCGACAATCCCCCCGGTCGGCAGCTCAATCGCCGAGTCGAGATCATCATCAACACCTGCATTAAGGTGCAATCGAAGCCGACTACAGTGTCCGATGGCGGCGATAAAACGCCAGAGGAAAAGTCGAGCAAGGAAGCGACCGGTGAGTCCACCGACAGTCAAAAGAAGAGTTGGATTGACGATGGTTCGACCGACGGAAATCAGAAGAATATCGAAGATCCATCGAAGTCGAATAAGGATCCGTCTACTGTACCCAAGGCAGAGGACGCGACCAATCAGAATTCCTGCGGAAAAGATTTTCAAACCAATACAATCCCGCTGACACCACCGGCGGAGCAGCCAACCAAATTTGATGCAGTGCCTGCTCCCTAAAGCATGTTGTTAAAACGGCACGTAGATCAGGTCCAGCACGCCCTTTCTACTGCTTGGCGTCCAGCAGTGCGGGGGGTTATCAACCGAAGTGTAGCAAGGTACAAAATCCGTCACAGGTGCCTGTACGGGTGCTTAAATGCCGCCTCCTGGTGAGCTACATCGATTGTTTCCATACTAAGGTTCAAAGTTCATACTAAGGTCCAAACTCCATCCAGGACGACAGAACTTGCCCATTTTTCGGGCTCCTCCACATGAGCTCGCCCTATCAAATCCACATAATCTCTGACAATTTCATATCTTTCAAACTTTCGTAGTTTATTTAATGGGGTATATTGACAGAATAGACCGACCGGTCTATTCTGGAGCTATCGAACCAACCGAGAGGGCAATCCAATGCTTAACCAAACCAGCCAAACTAACACATTTGAAATCGGTACCAACAAACATTCTATTAATGTCAGACAAGAATTCAATCCGCAAAATTTGCGCAACCTTTGGGTCGACCATCTGGTCAACGAACAACAAAAGCTCAACAAGGAGTATGCTCGAAAACACCCATTAGCAGTAGAGTTTCAATCGAGAAAATTTTTTGCACACTAATTAGACGACCGGTCTAATATAATCCAGGAGTGATTTATGAACAGCTTAATCAACAAAATGGCAATTCTGTTAACAGTTTTTATGTACAACACGGCACAGGCGCCCGGTATCTCAGACAAACAGGTGCACGCCGAATTCGTGATTGCCCATGGGGATTTGAGCAGCTGGACCGGTTTAATAAGACATCAGTACACGAATTCTAATCACGCTTGACAGACATGACCGACCGGTCTATTCTAAACAAAGAGGGGCAGGAAACTGCCGAAGTTCCATGAAAGTTAGAGACGATAAGATGACGCCACGAGTTAGCGGAAAACCAGAAGTTCGAACTGCACTGCTTAATGTAGGCATGGATATGATGTTCGAAAAGGGATATACCAACACCGGCATTCAAGAAATATTGACAGCGCTCAACGTGCCAAAAGGTTCCTTCTATCACTATTTCGATAGTAAAGAGAATTACACGGTCGAGATCATTCGCCACTTCGACCAGAGCTATTCCGCAGATCTGGTGCGCATCTTGAGAAATCCGAAAGAGACACCGTTACAGCGCTTGCGTACTTATTGCGATAACAATTTGACTACCCTGGGCGCGCAAAAATGCCGCAGGGGATGCCTGATCGGCACCCTGAGTCAGGAGATGTCAGACCAGAGCGAAATACTTCGACAAGAGCTGAGCACCGTGATGCTGAAGTGGCGAGATATGTTCACTTCATGCATAGAAGAAGGGCAGCAGTCCGGAGAGATTTGTACATCAAGACCACCCGCCGTCCTTGCAGAACTTTTTCTCTGCGGCTGGTCTGGGGCCGTCATGCGAGCAAAGACGACTCAGAATACAGAACCGATGGAGACCTTCATCGACGTTATGTTCAACGTAGTTTTAAAGGGCTAAAATAGCCCGCCGTCCCATTAACACCAACGCTCCTGCAAGGGGTGTAGGTACACGCCGAAAAAGTCAAGTAAAGAACAAAAAAATCAAGTTGACGAACCGCTTCCGAAGTTGGTGCGTCTGCAATGAGGTGCCAAAAATGCTATTCGATCTCACACCAAGAACTCTCCACATAATGGCGAGTAGTCCATATGCCACCACCGCATTGCTGGATGAGCTATCCAGCTCCAGCGATGAAAAAATTCGTGCCCGCGTTGCCGAGCATCGAAACACTTCCCTCCGCGCACTCCTCAAGCTCGTTCAGGATATCAGTGCCGAGGTGCGACTCAGTATTGCGTACAATCCTAAAGCCAACAGGACGCTTTTGTTGCAGCTTGCAGAAGATTCCGATGCAGATGTGCGCTACTCACTTGCGGAAAACGCATTGATACCATCTGAGATACTGAAAATACTCAGCCGCGATGAAAACCCCTACATTGCCGGCCGGGCGGCACGAACTCTGGATCGTTTAACATCTACAGAAGACTGCACAGGCGGCCTGACATTTTTATTGCTTCAGCAGGCGCTGACAGCAATGTAACCACTAACAAAAATAGGAAACTTGGAGGATAGAAAAATGACAACACCAGTTCAAGAAAGACAAGCACAACATACTAGTGCAAAAAAACTGCAAAACAAGGTCGCGTTGGTGACAGGCGGATCTCGAGGCATTGGAGCCGCCATCGCACTAAGGTTGGCTGAAGAAGGCGCAAAAGTTGCAGTCGTCTATACCAATTCGAAATCGGGCGCGGATGATGTGGTGGCAAAAATTGATAAGCTCGGAGCTAAGGCCGAAGCATTCAAGGCCAATGTTTCATCGCCTGCAGAAACCCAGAAGCTAGTCGAAGAGGTTCTCAAAAGCTTCGGTAAAATCGACATTCTCGTCAACAACGCAGGCGTTTTTGAAGCTGTCCCAGTCGATCAAATTGATCTCGACCACTACCAGCGAGTATTCGATGTCAACGTCAAAGGCGTAGTTGCCACCACAATTGCGGCATTGCCTGCCATACCGGAAGGTGGTCGAATTATCAACATTTCATCAGTCGCCGCAGAGCTTAATATGAAAGGGGGTAGCGTGTATTCCGCTACTAAGGCGGCACTTGATACATTGACCCGCATCTGGGCACAGGAGCTTGGCGTCAGAAAAATCACGGTCAACGGCGTGGCTCCTGGCACAACGGCTACAGACATGTACAATCAAGGATTGGATGAAAAAACCAAACAAGTCTACATAGCCAGAACTGCACTGGGTCGCGTCGGCGAACCAGAAGACATCGCTGCAGTAGTGGCGTTCCTCGCCTCGGACGATGGTCGCTGGATAACAGGACAGACACTCCGCGCGGATGGTGGCATAATCGACTAGGACATCGCCCAGTTCGAATAATCAAAAGAACAAAGACTGCAAATCCCCTATCTCACCGACTGAACCATAAGCCGGAACGAGACGGGGATTTTGTATGAAACTCAATTCTCGCCGATCCTGATAATGCGCACATCGGCTCGGCGGGTGGTAACCGACTGGCGGATAGAATCCACAGACCATACAACAATTATCGAACTGGGTCGCGAAGCACTGCAAGTAGTGTCAGAGTGCCTGCTAACTCAACTCGCGTGCTAAATCCGTTCAACGAACTCGAGTTAGAAAGCGTGCCACCACCGGAGGACTCCGTATCCCTTCACGTACATACTCAACTCGCATACACCATATCGTTCAACGGCAACTCCAGCCAGAACGTTGCGCCGCCGCCTGGGGCGCTGCTGACACCAATGTCTCCCTTATGGTGCGCAATGATAGCCTTGCTGATTGCAAGACCGAGGCCGGTACCTTTATCTTTTTGGCAATTGGCTTGAATCTGGTTGAATTTCTGGAACAGCTTGTCGAGCGAATCGGCTGGAATACCAGGTCCCTCATCCTGCACAGAGACTCTCACTCTATCGCCGCAGGTATCTGCCATATCTTGCACCCACTCATTTGTCGCCCCCCCAATTCCATTGTTGCCGAAAGCCAATAGCGCCGAATAGATTCATTTGGGTGATTTAGGCATCCTGAATGGGTGATTTGGCTCACGACGCAAGCACTAAATGTATGAGGTCAGAATGGCATTCGCCGAGCCGGCGAGATCAATGGATACCGTCACCTCGCTCTCGATTTTTGCAAAGCTGCGACAGGCAGCGCCTCGCATTGACAAGCGATCCATGTGCTACTAACTGCAAAGGACCTTACCAACATAGACCGCTAGATCTCCCTGAGTAGGCGAACGAAGTTTCGCGGCTCAATTACTGCGAGGGTAATTTCATGACGCACCCTTTCTTTCAAAGATATTTCGACAGTCTTCGAGACAAAGACTGCAGCGAGTCAGCCGCCATGTACGAGAGACTGAAGCATATGAGTGCACATCGCACGGAAAAACAACCCGTTCATTCGATGCCCTGGGGCAATCTGTCAATACACCACCGTCCCAGAAGAAATGCGCATCTCATTGCTTACACTAAATATGGTGGCGAAAACAATACAATAATGATGCAAGTGGATCATATCCATCGATTCTGCACCATGCATGGATACACCATTCAGAACGTCTTCGAATGGGAAAAGTCGCGACCCGGAACAGCAATACGTGAAGCTCTAATGGCGATGCATACAGCCGATGGCATTATCGTCTCTGATCTCACTAGACTTATAGACCACTACGCCGATCCCATGAGAGATTTAAAACCACTTGTCCATGAATGTTTTCGCAACGGCAAGCACTTGATCGCTGTCAATGAAGGCATTGACACCGCCACCGTCGTTGGTCAGAACGCACTGATTGAATACACGCAAGAACTGCATGACGTCGTCTATCGCACCTGCTAACGGCTCACGCGCTTGCGACGGGCTTCGAGCGCGTCTTGTATCGATTGAATATCCCCGAACCACAATTATTGCACCCGCATTAATGATCTAGCATTCCTTGCTTTCCAGGCATAGAATTTAACTGGAGGGCAAATTATGGAGGGCGCATGAATTTAGAGACTATTCGACTGACTCGAAATGTTCTGCTACGGACATAGGCTGTCAGCTCCGTACTTGCAGTGGTGATGGCAAGTCTGACTCTTGCCTTGTGGGACCAGTGGTAACCTGCTCCATGTACAGAACGACCCCAGAAGCAGCAGGGGCAATTGTTTTGGGATTTTTCGCTCAAATCAAATTTTTCTACAGCTTCTTTCTACTTGCACCGGCTCTTGCTCTGCACTGGACGTTGAAGTCAGAGGAAAAAAAGAGCGAGCACTCGCTTTGAGCCTTAACGTAGCTGCTAAGGCGTAGTGAGAGGCAATATGTAGTGCGCGAAGCTATTGTGATTAAAGCTTAAACAACGGGATTCCAACTGAAGTCGACAGGATAGTTAAACTATGAACATGGCTACAAAACTGGATGGCTGAGGTTTGGTCAGCCAAGTCTAGCAGTAGGACAGTCGAACACGACATCACTTTTGCGAAGCTTGACTCGCTCCGCGCAAAGAATACAATTCAATGACACCACTCCTAAAAACATCGCTTTTGGTACCACTTTTGATATCGCTAGTGGTGGCTGCTCCAGCACCACTTCAAGCTAAAGACAAGCAGCCTAAGCAGATGATGAAGATTGGCGATGAGGTGGTAAGCCTGGAGATTGGCAATGCATTTGCCAGAGCACAGCAGCATGTTTCCAGAAAAGAATACGATCAAGCATCTGAGATCTTGAAGTCTTTAGTAGAATCAGCGCCCAACGTTGCACCAATAAGGTACAAGTACGGATTTGCCCTTCTACAACAAGGAAAAGACGGAGACGCATTGACCCAGGCAAGGAAATGCACGGAGATTTTACCGAGTTTTGCCGAAGGATGGTCGCTTGTAGGAGAGGCGTCAATCAATCTCCACAAGGACGAAGATGCGAAAGCCGCCTTCGAAAAATCGCTTGCGCTAGAGCCCAAAGGCGACAACGCCGATATCGTGCGAGATCGTTTGAATGAGCTTAGCGGGCAGAACAACGATGCTCCGGTCGAGATGACCTCCGATCCAAAGATTGATGAGCAAAACCGGGCTAAAATGAAAATCAACCAAGCACTGACGTTATGCAGCAACGCGACGAAGCTTTTTGGACAAAAACAATTCGAAAAGGGATTGCAAGCCTGTCGCGACGCTCTGAAGATAGCCCCTGACGCGACCATAGTCAAAGAGAGTTTCGTGACATACCTGAACAACTATGCTGCAGTTTGCGTCGGACAACAAAAGCTCGGCCAGGCCGAAGGCTTGATTAAGCAGGCGATTGCTTTTCAAAAAGACGGTGGGGTGCCGACCAACACGCAGTTGAAGACGCTCAACAATTACAAGCGCTTACTCGACTTTACAGGACGAACTGCAGAAGCAACGAAGGTCGAAACCCAGATAAGATCCCTTAGTGCAACTGGTGTTACCAGATAGAAGCTCGATTCAAAGTCCGAAACAAAGCCCGGTCAGTATCAGCGCGGACGAACCACCGACCTGGTGCTTTTCATTTACTTCACTTTGCACCATTGTTAATCGGTTTCGATCCGGCGGGAAGTATCTCGGGCACCCTTGCCAATCCGCGTGCAGCATCGTCCTGAGGTGGAGTGTTGTCATCGCTATCGCGCGAATCGTCTTTCTTTGCACGTTCATCCGAGTCCTTTGCCTTCGATTTTTCACCTTCTTTCTTGCCCTCTTTCGGTTTGGCGGGCTCGGGCTCCTTATAGATTGACGTGCCTTTGCGTTGAGACGACTCGGATTTATTCAGTGCGACTTCGTATCCATTTTTCTTATTGCCGGACTCTTTTGTGGATACCTCCTTCTCAGAATCACTTGCTCCTATCAATTCGAAACCAGGCAAAGTTGTAGCAGTATTAGGTTTGGTGGTAGCAACTTCCCATAATTTATTGAACGAAGGGGAAGTAGCACCCAGACCTAAAGACGACCCAAGCACATCGGATTTGACCGGACCTTCAACACCCTTCTCTCTACCACCATCGATTGTCATATCATCACCTCTGAATTCGGTCGCCATCACAGCATCAAAATGGGCCCTAAAAGTTGCACAAAAGTGACCGGTAGCAACGTTGCCGGACTGACTATATACTGAGTTGCTGGCCAAAAACTGGATAGGTGATCTACCGGGGTCGACCAAGAGTTACGTACGCATATGCGTTGCACCACTCCATTCAATTCAGAAGGCTACTGCTGAACGCCAACAAATAGCAATTCAAATTAAGCCACGTCAGCCTTGCTGTGTTTAGACAAATTACCCCAGATCGATTCGAGCATCGCCATGCGCTCACGAACAGTGGAAAGCTCCTCTTCGTCAGGAGTGCAATATGCTCGCCAATATAGGTCCCACCACTCAGTGTATGCGAGTCGACGTCCGTGTTTCGCCTCTTCCCTCAATCGCTCATGGCCGAAAACAACATTGGCGGGCAGCATACAAGCGCCACCTGCACATTCGATATGCAGGTCAACAAAATGCTCTTGCCTGAGGCTCGGTCCGTGCAGATCCCACACCTTAGACAGTTTAATCAGCGTCATCTCGTGAAGGTCGATTACCGGAATGTGAAAGCGATCGTCAGCTCTTCGGAGGCCTTCTGGATTGATTTTCAATGACCCGGAAGCGGGAATGGGATCACCAGTCAAAAGCGGAGAACCAGACTGATCAAAAATATCCAGCTCATTGGAATATCCGGTCAGGAGCTTATCGAACAGCGCCTGCCTTATTCGATACCAGAGTCGATCCGTTAGCCTTACCGCGCCTTGACTTGATGCATTGAGTGCGTTTTGAACTGTCTTCAACGCTTCAACAATTGCGTGTAAATCAGCTGAACTCTCAAGCTTGATAGTCGTGCAATAGACTTCGTATGCACGATCGAGCGACATCTTCTCGCGACGATCTTGTGTTTTCACTCAGGTCTAGCCCCCGGGTTGCCTGCCAGCCATATAGACATATACCCAGATGGTCGCGAATATTTATCGACTTGTGACCGAAAACACGGACTAATGTGCAATTTGCGAATTTTTGAGTAGAATAGACGGATGTTAGGGATCAGGAACTACTGAGGTGAATCGTAATGTTCAAGTCCAGACCAGCTCTTGCAGCGTATCGCTTCTCTACTCGGCGCCTGGGAGCAATTGCTCTGAGTACCCTCCTGATCGCTACAGCGTTCGCAGTACCATCAGCCATTGCCAAGGGCAAAGAGGCGAGTAAAGCCAAGGTCGAAGCGACGGAAAGCGGCTCCTGGACCACATACAAGAAGGACCTCGAGACCGAGATCCTCGGCAAATGGTTTCCTCCGACGGGACAAGAAGTATATAAGGCTGTAGTTGTTGAGTTCCGCGTACGTAACGATGGCAAATTGTCCAAGACTGACATCATCAAGGCCTGCGGTATCCCCGACGTTGACAAATCAGCCAGACAAGCTGTGATAACCGCGGCTCCGTTCAAGACCTTCCCGAGCGACGCCAACAAGAGGGATTTCGCGAAATTCGAAGTAACCTTTGACAAAGCCAAGATCGATAGAAAATATTCGGTGATGAGAGAACTATAAAAACTCCAAAAGCTCTAGTGGGCTGCTGATGGCGGCAATCCTAAGGCGGAGACTCAATCGAGTTCGATGGTGCATCTACGCTTATAGCCAGGTTCTACGCGGTTTTTAGCATGCATCCGTGCGAAGTGCTGGTTGGTCAGTGAGACCGTCCATGGTCATTTTTTCGCGGGCGGATCATCACTACGCTACTGAGAAAGCAACCTGCGACGCCAAAACCAACATCATCAAGATTGACGAATAGACACCGAATACGGTGAACGTGACATACATCGACCAATTGAGTAATCCGCCACGTCTGGCTCGGATAAAGGATGAACACGAAACAGTAGACGAGCATAAACAGAGAATGTGTGTATGCACAAGTCAATCCGTCAACATCAGGTTCCTGCCATCAAGTAGATAGAGCAGGCGGCGGACCAGATGCTGGCAAGAAAAGAGAAATTCCAGCAGGCACCGGTCTCTAATGCGGACAACAAAGCATCGTGATCGCACATGAGCAACGCGTTTTAGCTCGGACCCATGGTTACTCGTTTAAATACCAATCGCAAATCTTGTAACCCCAGCCCTTCGAATTTTCGATAACTGAAGGTCGTTCGGCAGCATCCAGCTTGTCTCTAATTCGACCAATACAGGTTCGAAGCGCCTGGTGGCTGACATCGAGTTCTGACTCCCAGACATGATCGATAAGTTTATCAGCAGTAAAATATGTACCGGGATGTCGCATAAGGAATTCGAATAGCTTGAACTCCCGCGGAACAAGCTGCTTCGATTCTTCGAGTATTGTGACTTGATGCTTGGATATGTCGAGCGTTATTTTTCCAACCTTTTGCATCGAATCAAAAAGGGCCGTAGACCGACGAAGCAAGGCTCTAACACGGGCAGCCAGCTCTCTGGGTTCGAATGGTTTTGCAAGAAAATCATCGGCGCCGGAGTCTAGTCCGGTTTCTTTATCATCAAGAGTGGATTTCATTGTCAGCATCAGAATTGGCGTCCGCCCGCTGCCCTTGCGATACTCCGCGCAGATCTCCGGACCAGGCATAGACGGCAATTGCCAATCGATAATCGCTAAATCATAGCCTCGGTGCTGTAGGAGCATGAGCCCCTCGACGCCATCGTGCGAAACTTCGGCACGATGTCCGTTACTCTCAAGCCAATCGGCCAATGAGGAGGCTAGCACCGTATCATCTTCGATCACAAGAACTTTCGCCAATTTGATAAGACCCGTTGCAAACCGATTCATTTTTCCACGAATCTCAGCCGGGCTAAACTTTCGGCACCGACCGGGTACAAAACATTAGGTCCATCGATCACGGGAGCGAGCCAAAGGGGTACGGATTGCGAGTCAGGCAGCAAGGAGCCATTTTGTTGGGTATTACCCTGGTTTGCCAGGTCGTCTTTCCGCTGATTCTCCTGAGAAATATAGGACTCTTAGAAGAGGCCGGACGTAAGGAAACCAATGCTAAGGCAGTTATATCCTGCCTGCTCGAAACCAAGTCGGTCATGTCTCGTATGATTATCGACCTCGTGGGCAGACGCATCGTAACCGTCACTGAAGGTAGTTCCGTCAAGAACTCATTTTCCGAGGTAGCCAAAGAGAAGTTTGCGACCATAGACTCCCTTGTGGCAGACGATCCGGTCGCTCGGAAAATTGCCAAAAGGTATCGGGAGGATTTCCTTTATCTGTGCACTGTCGCCAGCGATTTTGGAATTGTTCCGTCCGAGGGCGTGACCAACAAAGTGATGCCGGCAAGGTTTTTGAATGATACCGAACAGATGGAGGAAGTCCTCATTTGCTCCAGACGGTGTATTCAGGAAGATGCAACGCTGAGAAAACACTATGTTCCGATACTGCAGGAGTGGAGCCCTAAAGCCCTTGCCGAACGAGAAAGCTTGCGACGCAATCTGCTCATCGTCATCGCCGCGGAGATCGCCATATCAGTTGGAATTGCAGTAGTTATCGGACGACGTCTCGTCACGAGACTCAAGACCTTGATGAGCAACATCGACAAGTTTTCTTGCGGCGATCCGGATTTCGAGAGACTAGCCGGAAATGACGAGCTCACAGAACTGGATGAACGCTTCAGACAGATGACGATTGCAAAGCACAATGCAGAAGAGTTCAAGCGATCTCTGATGGGAATGGTAGCTCACGATCTGCGGTCGCCTCTTACTTCATCGACATTGATCATAGACAACGTTCTTAATCGAAATACTGGAATGGACGAGTGGACAAGCACAAGACTGAAACGGCTTCAAAGCGAGCTGGCACGTCTGGTCCGGCTGGCTAACACGCTTCTCGATATTGAGCGGGCCGAGAGCAACAAACTCGAACTCCACTACTCTCAGACTTCGCTTAGGCGTCTGGCACAACTTACATTCGCTGCTCTGGAAGGCGCCGCAGAAGTGAAGAATATCGAGCTAGTCCAGAGTATCGAATCCGACCAGGATGTTTATGTCGACGAGGATCGCATAGTTCAAGTGTTGGTGAATCTGGTATCGAATGCAGTGAAGTTCAGTCCTGCGAACGAAGAAATCACAATTCGTGTTCAAAAATTGGAAAATGATGATGCCTTCGTGCTCTTCGAAGTAATCGACAGAGGTCCAGGCGTGCCACCTGCGGAGCAAACATATCTGTTCCAGAAATTCGTTCAGACAGGCAGCGATGAGTCCTTGAAGAAGCAGGGTACCGGCTTCGGGCTCTACCTGAGCGATCTCATCATCAAGGGTCATGGAGGAAAGATCGGCTACAAGCATTCCAAGGAAGGAGGCAGCAACTTTTTCTTTACTGTGCCCTCCTCTTCGAATGAGAGTCGATGATATGATCGGTCGTGTTTTTTTCACACTGACCATCCTGCTATCCGCACCATCCGCGATGGCAGTCGAGCAATGGGAGACAGATAGTAGACTGGCACATGTGTTGGTAGAAAACAAGAAGCTGAACGAAGCTATTCACAGATATGACCAGGCTATAAAACTGCTAAAAGCGAACGGCTCCAGTTCTCACGCTCCAACCATTATCGATCTGGAATTGAACAAGGCAGATGCCCTGACAAAAGGGCAGTTACTTAATGAGGCTGACAGTCTGTTGGAACGTGTGGAATCACAGGTGATGGCATCGAACAACGTCTCGTTGAGAATCCGATACAACAGGCGGCTTTGCAATCTTAGAAGGGCTCAACATAGTTACGAAGCAGCATGCCAAGTCCAGGCTCAAAATCTCAAAATGATCGCTGCTGCGTGCGGACGTAATAACCACACGTACGCAGAGGAGCTCCGGAGGCTCATGGAACTGACACTCGATGGAAAGCTGTGGGCACAATACCTCGCCGCCGCAGAAGATATGCGACGCCTTCACAAATCTTGCCTGAAGATCAAAGATAAGCAAATGACGGGAGATTCGCTTTCATTGTCGTTCGAGCGCTCGACCCAATTGGCAGTCTCTGAAGTGCAGAAGGGCAACTTGCTGGAAATCGAAAAATACTTGAGAGCGTTCGGTCAGTTTTCGCATCACCCGCACTTCTCGATAGAAGTATGGACGGCGTTGTTCAAACAAGCAGCCACCACCGGGCAAGACAACCTCGCCCAGCAGTATGTTGCCGAATTGCTCAAGCTGAGCGCCGACCGTAGCATCTCAGTTATGCAAGCCAATGAAACCGCCTCACAATTGCTTCATTCAGTCCTGGACGACGTATACAAGGAAACCGGTCGTCAGTCCACAGAGTCTCGGCTGAAAGCTGCTTGCGAAATCCTGGAGAGATCAAGGAGTGTTTCGGAGCTCAACAGTACCCTCATCTATATCCAGTGCAAGTCGCTGTATGCACTGACGCAAATCAGGAAACATTCGACATCTTCAGCCGAGCTAGCGCTTGATCAAATTTCTCCAGGTCCTCAAATTCTGCGCCACTTCGACCATGTAACTGGCATCGTCCAAGCACGACTTGCTCTCGGAGTGGAGTATCTCATGAGAAAGGAAGATCAATTGGCACGAAAACAATTCACCAAGCTATTCAAGCTCATGGATCAGGTAAGCGACTCACCCGCTAAACAAGCTTTTATGAAGGACCTACATGAACGACTCGCAAAAGCATTCAGCTGAAGTGACACATCCGTGACACTTGTTTCGTATCTTATATCCAAGCCACCTCACACATCTATGCATGGCTAAGCGAAAGTTTTGCTAACTTCGCATCCAATTTCAGAACACCTCGGTGTCGGGCACACGGAGGTAGAGGCGGCGACGGATTGCTCGGGACGGCAAAATACAAAGAGCCAGCCACAAATGGCCGGCTCTTTGCATTTTTAACCACCTACAGATCCCGGATTAAACTTCTAGTTCAGCTCTCAGATCGAAGAGTCGGCCATCGTTGAGCAAAGCTCACTGCAACCCTCATTAGCGCCATGATAATGTCCATTCGATTCAAATTCATAATTGCTCTAACTCTGGAAATGACGTACGGAACTGCCCCCATCTCGAGCGATGATATCCAGAGTTTGTTAGTTTGCAAAGTCAGACCAGCAAGGTTTTTCCGTTGAAAACATCGAAATGCCGCACTCGTACTATCTCTATTGGGATACAGATAGAATCCCTTCGGAATCGCAGATATGAATGAATCCCTGATACCGCTTCTGGGTTCGCCTGAAGTCGGCCGACGCGAGCGGCAGTACGACTGAGAGTACATAGTCGCGGCAGAGTATTAAAACGTGCTGCATAGCTGCATGACAAGCTGTCTACGTGTTTCATCATCGGTATCAGTCTTGTTGATATACTCCACTCGATAGCCTGCCTCAATGGACTTCTGCCTATCGATTGCATAACCGATACCACCAAACAGTCTATTGCGATCTAAACCTCGTACCGGTCCGTCCGGCATTGTATTCATCGTGATGAATAGCTCGTCATAGTAAACAACGCTAAATGGAGTGGTGCCTATTTTTTGCGAAGACTTGAACATCAGTCTTCCGCGAATCGACTCGCCTTGCTTCCCGCTGAAATGCCTTTCTTCAATACGAAGGCGAGCTGACAATGTGTAGCTTTTCACACTGGCCGTAGCGTGAAGTTGCTGCCAGAGGCGATTCTCATGGTTGCGGGTGGGTGAGTAATTGTCTACGGAATCAAATCCGAGAGTTCCCTGCAGATTTTTCCGCATCTGGTGCTGAATGCCGGATCGAACAAGGAATTGATCGACACCTGGATCCTCTACGCCAAACCGAGGGCTCATATCGGCAATCAAACGGGTTTTCTCACTCACTCGGACCTGAGTAGGAGTATGTAACCATATCTGCTCTAATCCCTGAGCCGATACTGCAGACGGTACCGCCGCTAATAGCGCTGCATACAACACTAGGAAGAACACCCAACGCATCGAGAAGACTCCATTTCGTATCGCAATTGAGAGACAGATTGATCATCGGTCGCCAAACCGAGTGATCAGAGCAGGACCTCGCGCAAGAGCTGCAGGGATTTCTAATGAACTGCCGTAGCAGCTCCAGCTGCAACTAGATTGGAGTGCAATGTGGCAATCTGTTGCGGAATTTGCTGTAAATTCCTGAGACTAAGAAAAACAATCAAGACACCTACCGCCACCATCAGTGGTTTGGGCTGCACCTTTTTACATGCATGAGCCGCAATCGGTGCCGCAGCAACTCCTCCAAGGATTAATCCCAACACAGCGGTAACGTAGATATTGCCTAGGGCGACAAAAAATGCGGCTGCCGTCGAAGTTGCAACGAAAAATTCAGCGGTATTGACAGTGCCGATAACCACTCGAGGACTGTTTCCCTTCGACACCAGGGTCGATGTCACAACCGGACCCCATCCGCCACCACCGACAGCATCAAGAAATCCACCGAAGAATCCCAGTGGTGCTAACTTCGCATTTTTGGGCTCTGCCTGAATCTTTCGAAATGCCTTGACGAGAATGACGATCCCCATAAAGAGGAGATACGCGGAAATAAATGGTTTTGCTATATCACCCGGAAAGCTGGAAAGTATGTAAGCACCAAATATGCCACCAACGACCCCAGGCAGCGCCAGCCGTTTCAGCATGTCTTTATCAACGTTGCCATGCCTCAGATGAAAAAAGGCGGAAGCCGCGGTTGTAAACAGCTCCGACGTGTGTACACTCGCGCTAGCCGCGGCCGGTCCGACACCCAGGCAGAGTAGCAGAGTGGTACAGCTCACCCCGTAGGCCATGCCCAGCGTTCCATCGACGAGCTGCGCAAGGAAGCCCGCCAATGCAAAGAATAGAAATCCACTTTCGGTTGTAAATAGAGATTCGTTCATAAACCCGATAATGTTGATTAGTTTGGTCAAGATTCGACGGCAAGAATAATCGCATGAATATCGAGGACCCGCAACTCTTGAGAACCCCGTGTAACGAGTGTGACTATTTCGGTATCAATGGTGATGTCACTCAATCGGCTACCCTGATTAAGGCGGTGGCATATTTGGAGGAATACAATCTCATCCACTTATTAAACTGGCGGTCCTAAGAATGAAAGCGATAAAAATTACCTTCCTGGCGCTAGTTTCATTGACCTCGTCAGCGCTGCCGGGCAAGGCATGCACTGACTTCCTGGTTAAGACAACCACAGGTGGTGTCATAGCCGCACGATCGATGGAATGCTGAAGCGATCTCAAATCCAGGTTGGCAATTCGCGGACGCGGAGAAAGCTACACATCAAGACACCGGAAAACACGGATGGTCTGAAGTAGACGTCTCGCTGAAGCGCTTCCAATCAAATGCAACTCGCACGTAGTCCGAGTGATACCACCTGTACCACTATCGCTGTTGCTTGTCTGTACATCGACAAACAGCATAACGGGCAGCATATCTCTGCACTCCCTAACGATTTGCTCGCGCCTCACCTCGATTAGCCTTCTTACAATCGCCTTCATCCTGATCCCTCCCTCGCCCTTTTTCTATCAGGAACACCACGGAACCGCGTCCTTTCAGTGCAATCATACTGACAGGCAATTTGGAGAGAATTGGGAAAACGATTGGAACGATTTGGGAAAGTTAGGTCCTGGTCTGATACGATTCGTTTTAACAAATCTTGGGTGAGAACATAGCAGCCAGCCAACTCGAATTGAAATGAAACTCTCTCGTCAAGGGCAGATACTTATAGTCATTCCGCTAGTTTTTCAGCTGGCGTTCATCACTGTGCTGTTCGGGATTCTGGCGAAGGAAGAAGCCGCTGTCAATGAGCTTTTTCGAATTGCTGCTATGCGGAGTTCGGCCTATAGAGTACTTGGATATTCTACAACTTGCCTTGCTAAAGCCGGCGAATTGACGGTCTTGACAGAGTCTCGGAATGATTCAGTTAGAGAAAGTCTGGAGAAAAACGAGAAGGGCGGTCTGAAAATGGTGCAGCAACTCAAGAAAGCTGCAGGCGCTGATCACGAGGGCATTAATGAATTCGAAGCAGATTATCGTAAATTCGTGGACGAGATCAACTCCCTTTCGAACAGCACATTATTTTCTGAGTGGGGAGACAACCAGAAAAAGCTCCAGGCTTTCTCAAGTGTGAGGATTAGATTTAAAAATTTGATCCGTAGCTCCAATGCGATTTTTCAGCTTCGATCGGACAGGGTTGGCAAACTGCCGCTTGATCGGAGCCGGGTCAACGCTGATTTGAATGCCTGGATTCTGACAGGTCTGCTCTTGAGCATAGTCATCGCAGCAGGGGTAACGATTGGATTCAGCATCAACTTCGTCAGGCGCATTCGTCACTTGAAGAGGAATAGTCACAGGCTCGCAGAAGGTCAGGACCTTCTTCCGTCGCTCCGTGGCTCCGATGAGCTGGCGGAATTGGACAGCGTATTCTATCGAGTAGCCACTATTTTTAGAGACTCATTTGCTCGAGAGAAAGAGATGTTTGATAACGCAGCGGACATCATTTGTTGCCTTAACGAGAAGGGTAAGATAGAGAGAATCAACGGCAGATTTGAAGAGACTCTCGGACATGAAGAAAGCGTAACGATTGGCAGCGAGATATCCGAATTCGCCCACGAAGGAGATCGAGAAAAGATTGCTGAATTCTTACAGGACGTGCGCTTGGCTCCCGATCAGAACGGACAGTTGGAAATACGACTTGATGCCACGGACGGAACGACGCGTGAGTACGTTTTATCGGTCCGTTGGGAAAGTTCTCGGAGCACTCACTACTGCGTATTTCACGACACGACAGAACGAAAGAGAATGGAACAAGCCAAGCAAGATTTTGTGGCGATGTTGAGTCATGATCTGCGTTCGCCTCTCACAGCTTTGAGCATAACTCTAGATGTCACGCTGAATGAGAGCTTCGAAAAGCTGCCTGATCAGTGCCGCGAAGTTCTGAATCTCGCATCTCGAAATACCACCCGGCTCGTTAACCTGATTAACGAATTTCTTGACCTGGAAAAGCTGGAAGCCGGAGAGATGGAGGTAGCACTATCAGTGATACCACTAACCAACATCGTCAACACTTCCATAGAAGCCATTCAAGCGCTGGCAAATCAAAAAGGTATCACAATCGAGTACCGGCCTTCCGACGCACTGGTTATTGCCGACGAACAGCGTATGAATAGAGTCCTGATCAATTATCTCTCCAACGCAATTGATGTGTCGGAGAAAGGATCCTCGGTATCAATAAGAGCGAAGGAGACCGATGGCTTCACCGAAGTCGAGGTGACTGATGAGGGTCCCGGCATTCCGGTGGAACACATGGAGCGGCTGTTCGACAGATACAAACAAGTGCGTGATCATGCCAACAAGAAGCACCAGGGCAGCGGCCTTGGACTGACCATCTGCAAAGCTATTGTGGAAGCCCACGGCGGTTCTGTAGGCGTACATAGCAAAGTTGATGTAGGCAGCACGTTTTGGTTTCGCATCAAGTCCGCTGACAAAACTCATGCTCTCTTCGAGAAGAGGAATCACCGATGAGCATCATGAAAAAATGGCTCCTCATTGTCGCAGTACCGCTTGCCTTCGAGCTCCTCTTCGTACTGGTTTTTCTCTATTTTCACGATCGCGAAACACAAGAGGTCGATAAGCAGATTCGCTCTAATGCAGCAAAAGAGCTGATGGATAAAATTGCGGTTCAATGCAACGAAGCTGCCTGGCTGGCAGCAGAACTCACGCTCAGACACGACCCGAAGTTGTTCTTAGAAGGAAAGACGTTATCTAGCTCAACAAGATCGATGATGACTCAGCTTCGAAACAACTGGTACAGCAATGATAAGCGCCAGCTTGAAGCTCTTAGCGATCTGGAATTGGGCGTCAACAACATATGCAATGTAATCGAGGGAGCGAAGAAAGCGTCGAATCTGACTCGGCTCTCCGGTCCGGAACAGGCTATTTTTAGCATCATGCTCAACGAGAGAATTGTCGAGGTCACGGAGCCGATCTCGCATCTCATCATCTACCAGGAGGAAGTGGATAAAGAGATCAGGAATGAGAGGGCCCAGGCCGGTTTTCTCGTGCGATCCTGGCTGATGCTTTCGGTACTCGGCAACATCTTGCTGACGGCATTTCTTGCCAGCTGTTTCAGCAAAGACATTATCCAGCGGATCGAGTCGCTGAAGGATAACAGCCTCAGGCTCGCTCTCGGCAAAACTCTCAGCCCATCAGCAAAGGGAAAGGATGAGATTGCCGAATTCGACGAAGACTTTTTCCACGTTGCAACAGCTCTGAAAGAATCCTTAGATCGAGAAAGTGCCAACTTCGACAATGCAGCCGACGCTGTGTTTGCAATGGACAACACCGGGCGAATCACCAGAGCCAATAACGCTTTCCAGACTGCACTCAGTCACGGCAAAGAAGTGGAGCAGTCTCGATTCATAGAGTTTGTAAGCATTGAACAACGAGACTGGATGCTGGACAATCTGAAGAACAATAGTTTCAGCGATGGTGCCAGGCACGATTTCGAGCTAGCGATGATACCATCCGTCGATGGAATCAAGATTTTTCAGTGGTCGCTAACCTGGGATCCGAATATCAAAGTTTATATCTTGGTAGGACACGATGTAACTGAATACAAGCAGCTCGAGCAAGCCAAGCAGGACTTCATCGCAATGCTCAGTCACGATCTTCGCAGCCCCCTCATGTCAATCGGGACATCGTTCGAGTTAGTGCAGAGCGGCAGCCTCGGTGAAATATCCGAGGCCTCGAAAGTCAGGTTTCAGCGTGCACAACTTAGCGTCAAGCGACTGACCAGGTTAATTTCTGAATTGCTAGATCTCGAAAAAATTGAAGCCGGTGAGATCGACCTTCGAATAACACGCTTTCCTGTGGAGCGCGCGATTAGCAATTCCATTGATGCAGTAAGAGCCAGCGCAGAGATTCAAAATATAGCTCTGCTCGCCTCGAAATTCGATGCGTCAATATTTGCGGACGAAGATCGTATTGTCAGAGTGTTGATCAATCTATTGTCAAACGCAATCAAATTTTCGCCGGAGCATAGCTCGATCGAAATCGAAGTACTCGAGACGGAAGATTCAATTCGATTTAGCATCACGGACAACGGACCGGGAATACCGGAATCGGCGCTAAGCCGCATATTCGAGAAGTACAAGCAAGTCTCGAGCAGCGGCGTTCGAGTGCAACAGGGGACAGGGCTCGGTTTGGCCATATGCAAGGCAATCGTCGAAGCTCATGGCGGTGTCATTGGCGTTCGAAGCGTCGAGGACAAGGGCAGCACGTTCTGGTTCCAACTTCCTCTGCTTCGAGACTGATCGTTTGATATGAGCATTAAGCGTCTCCAATAGACGGCGTTAGAAATGCCGTCCTGGCGGGATTCTCCCAAAATTCTCCAAGTTTACGCCGAATTGAGTCCCCTAATTTGAGAATCTTGTTGGATTGAGGGTACGGCGAAATGAAGATGGATGAATTCGACGGCAAACGTTTTCTTGCCACCGTAGGTGGTGACGACTTCGCTCTCGCGGGTGAGATTGAAGCAATAGATCTGGTTTTCGAAAGCATGCCGACGATGCCGGATTGGAAGGTGCTCGATGTAGGTTGCGGTCGTGGAGGTACGGCCAGTTACGTGCATCGAAAAGGATGGGGGCAGGTCACAGGAATCGATATCGACCAACACTCGATCGATTATGCAAAGGAAAGATATCCCTCGCTGGAATTCCATACGCCTTCATTATTTTGCACAGCTGGCCACTAGCTTGATACCAGCGAATGCTTGTCAAAAGTTTTCGAGAGATACTGACGGTACTCTTCATCCGGCCACAGGTGAGAGCCACCATACCGAAGCGCTTTCACATTGTCATGTTCGTCGAATTCGTAATGCACCAATTCGCCGGGGTTATCAAATCCACCGGCACGCGCCACCTTAAGTGTAGAGTCGTCAATTCTCTCCAGTATCTGAACGCTCTGATCGGCACCAAATGGAGACCACACGTCAGGATTAACGGCAGCAAGATGGGGACCATTTTCGACGATACCAAGATCACCCCAGAGCCCACGAAATATTCCTTGAAAAGGGCGCAACAGCCCCAAAGTAGCCGAATCGCAGCATTGATCGCTGCGCTCGAAATGATCGATCACAGTTAGAATTCCTCTTGCAATGGTGCGCGCGTCACCATCGATGCAATTGGTGAGCACCACAACTATCAATCCGTTGTCGGGATCGCAGAATGTTTTTGTTATCTGTCCTGGAAATCCGCCACCATGTCCGAACAACCGCCTATCATTGGAGTAACTGATTTCAAGGCCCAGCCCGTATTCTTCGAAGTCAGGAATATCCATGACGCGCCACTGAGTACGCTGCATTTCTTTCTTCGATTCATCCGAAAGCAATTTTCCGGACCCAACCATTTGCGCGTTAAAGTATTTGATTAGATCGGACGCCGTGGAGTAAAACCCGGTAGCCGCAGCCATCGCTCTGGTATTAGAGCGCTTATCACAAGGCAAGCGCCGTCCGTCCTCTTTTCGAGTATATCCGGTTACGAGCGAGGCCATTATTTTCTCTTCGAATTCTGGTCCTGTCGCTTTCAAACCGAGCTTCGAAATAATGTTCTTGTCCACATACTCATGGTATGAAACGCCAGATATGGTCTCGATGAGACATCCAATCAGCGTATAGCCAAAATTTGAATACTTCATTTTCAGATTGCTGTCCAAGACCAAATCTGCTTTCTTCATCTCCTCGATAAAGATGCCTTCGTCCGGAAATCCGTCAATCATCTGCCAGTAGTTGCAATCCAGGCCGTCTCGAATTACACCTGCGCTGTGGGACAAAAGCTGACGAGTAGTAACTCTACTCATGCGTGGATCTCTATGCACTTTCAGCCATTCCAAATAGTTACAGATGGGCTCATCTATATTGAGTTTCTTTTGCTCCGCGAGCTGCATGACTGCAGTGGCAGAAAACGTTTTCGAATGTGATGCGACTCGAAAAATATGATTTGTTGTCATCTTCACGTTTCGCTCCAGATCGGCGAAACCATAGGCTTTCTTGAAGACAATTTCGCCCTCACTCGCAATTGCCACTACAAAACCCGGAATATCGAGGCGCTTGTACCGATACTGCAGCCAACCATCCAGGAACGCTGCGGCTCGTTTCAGTCCTTTTGTTGGCATAAGATACTCCGTAAAACGCACTTGATCCGGCTGTTAATGTTAGCACCTCTTGATTATTGAGCTTCAGAAGGGTCTTTGCCCTTCCTCCCAAGAACGCGTCATCGTCATGGACGTTACATTCCAGCGACCATCGCGGTTGGTAAGCTTATGTCTGTAGATTCCGGCGATTGTCCACCTGGTGTCGCTGCCAAGACACACATGATGCGCCACAAACTGCGAAATACAGTTTGCAGAAGACTGGTCGAGCTCTACACAATGGTTTGTTATCAGATGCTGCGTTACCTCAAACATTGCGTCGAAGAAAACTCTCCATCGCTCTATCAAAGCGTCAGCATCAATAATTTCAGCCTGCCCGCCCATTAAAGACGAATAGTCTACAACTACTTGATCGGCAAATTGGCTTCGACAACGAGACCAGTCGCGAAGATCAGCAGCCAATCCGATCAGGTTGACAGCATCAATGACGCGGCAGCGATCAGCGATAATCTGCGAATTCAAGAATGTCGTATCTGTCATGAGTTAACCAACTGTTCTTCGGCAAGTACAATCCACTCAGGTTCCTCGAATTCACCAAGTCGATTGAGCGTAACTACTTTGTCTTTTCTCGCCACAAGCTGCTTCAGCTCTTCGTTGTCTTTTAGATTATCAATTGCAGCATCGCGCAATTCTTTTGATTGCCAGCTGGCAATTGCCACCAGCTTTGATGGCACCCCTATGCAGCGGTGCAGTCTTGTACCGAGAGCACCTGGCTCTCTTTGAATGATCTTACTTTCTGCTTCCCAGATCTCAGCGTAATCTTCAAGCCTATAGCCGGGATTGATCGTAACTTCGAAAATGAACTTCATTCATCATCCTCCGCCACCCTGCTTAGTTGACCAGCGAGAATCGAGATTTCGAACTTGCCGTTCGGTGTTGTCCGATTAGTTCCCGACTATCGACTAAGCGTTTTCACAACAAAACCTCACCATATTTTACGGTATTGAGAACGACGTTTTTACTTCGGAGATGCTTGTCACGAGACTGGATGAATTAGGTCTCCGGAATCAACGCAGTCAAATTGTGGCTTCTTAAGAAGCTGGCAAATGAATCTCGTAAATCGAGTGGAACATACGCTGAATCGCGCAAGTCGCGCGGCAGCTTGTACGAGGCACGCCAGGGCAACGGTCGGTTAGTCGAGCGATCTAAGAAATGAGTTGGAGAAAAACGACCCAACCGTTGACTATGTGTAAGCAGTTTTTTTGAGTAAATTGCCTTGCCGTCTCTGTCGAAAAACTTGGTAGAGTCAACGATCTCCATCTTGGATTCATTGACGGCGGTCAGAGTCTGGAGCGACTCACGCTGGCAAACCGAGATAACCTTGCTGGTTGCGTTATCAACTACAAGCGTCACCGTGAATATTCTCAAGGTCACACTATCATCATCGGCTTCGACCTCGTCGAAAGCGTTAACGATGTTGACGTTGGTACGTCCCCCGGAGATCGTCCTGACCACGTATGGAATTGGAACATACGTCCAGATGTCGCCATGACAGTCGGTTTGATGCCCAAGTACTTCGTTGTCTGGATAGTGCACCTTAACGTGCTTCGGGCCCGGCACCTCTTCGTTGGTCGCCAGGTCTTTAAACGAAAGGACTGTAATTCTGCCTGTCTTTTGCCATTGCCCCGCAAGCCAACCGGGAACGCGCCACCAATTGCCCTGCCCATCCTGCCCTGTTGGTAGCAGACTCTCATCCAGCGCCGAGCCCACCTTGAAATCGTCGAGCGGTTGCTGATACTCCGAATGCTCGACCTGTGCTTCCAGCCTCAAAGTTTCCCCCGCAACCGCGCTGCCGGTCCATAAATGGCCGGCTAACAGGAAGACCGAAACTTTGGTAGTCCAAGAGCAATTCATAGTCAATTCTTTCCACTTGACTACCCGGCTTAAACCGCAAAGTTTCTGGGTTTACACCCAATGATATTGGATAATATGAGTGCGCCGACGAGCCCGTTCATATTTAACGAAACCAAAGCTGTTGAGCGGTACAACGGCGCCTCTCACAGGTTAGAGAAACGGGACCTCGAACATTCGTGGCTGCGGAGACGGAAACGGTCTAAACGGTCTTATCGACCTCAATGCCATTTACTGGGTGTAGCCAAACACACGAGTTAATCAGTGACACCGTCCAAAACAGCTAGATCAATACAACGGCCGGCGGCGCGTCCCTAAAGGTTCGAGATAACCGGTACATCAAACATTTGCCCGCAAGCAATGATTCGCCTTAGAAAAGGGTGAAGGTCTCGGGCTCGAATTCAGCGTCATCTTCAATAGACGAGCTGATGCTGTCGCGCAGTGATCGTATGGCATCGACAAGATCATCGCCGATTCCATAAAGTTCAACAGCAAGCTTGTAAGACTCTTCAGCCAGGGACAATGCTTCTTCGCGCTTGGGTCGAAGCTGTTCGCTTGACCAGATAAGCGCAGCGCGATTGAACAAAGAATGGCACAATAGCGTCGACCAACGCGGACTCTGTGTTTCTACACTGCGAAGGATCGCAATCGCCTGTTCTATCGATGAATTCGCTTGATAGAACTGATCGTATGCCTCCAGGAGAATCCCCACGTTGAGCATACAGGATGCTGTATCTTCGCTTTCTTTGCCGTAACAATTCAAATGGACACGTAGCGAAAGAGCGATCAGCTCCAGCGCCTCCTCACGACTGAGCTCACCATCCTTGAGCTCAATTTCGCAAGCTAGAAGATTCAACAATGTACTTGCCAGCCGCTCATCACTTTCGCCGAAACGCGTCGCTTCTTTAAGCGCTGACCTGAATTTCTGCCGAGCCTTGCGGTGTTGCCCTTCTTCCAGAAATCGCACAGCATCATCACAGTGCGTCTGCCAGAGCCGAACACGAGATTTATCGACCACAGGCGCTCCGCCGTCTTGCGGAGGCTGGTTAGTAGTCTGCGGGACAACTTCTAACATGGGTTAGGCACTCCACTTACCATATGATTCTCTAGCATGAAGTGCTTATCATTACAAACGAAACCAGCTTTCTCAAGACAAAGTATCAATATGTGATGGTCAAACCATCGTTCTCAAGTTCAGCGAAAAGCGTCGATTTCCTACAGTGCAGCCTGATCGACCTTACCAAGCGAATTGCGCGGGATCGACGACACAATACGAACCTGCCGCGGCAATTGATACCGCTCCAAACGCTCACGAAGCCAGCTACGTAGCTCCTCCTCCTGGATGGTCTCGGTTTTCGGAACAACGAGAGCTACCATCGATTGACCAAATTCCGAATCGGGTTGGACCAGGACGGCCGCATCTTTTACTGACGGATGAGTCAGTAATGCTTTCTCTGTTGTTTCTGGATAAACATTCTCGCCCCCTGAAATGAACATATTGTCTTTTCGACCAACTACGAACAATCTGCTTTCGGAATCAAGATAGCCGAGATCTCCGGTGTCATACCAACCGCTTTGGTCAAGATATAAAACCAACGGACCTCTCACAAAAATTTGTCCGACTTCACCAACGTCGACTGGTGAACCATTTGGACTCAACACTTTAATCATGGTTCCTGTCAACGGATGACCGACCGTACCTGGTGCCAGGCGGAGTTGATGAGGATTGGCCATGCACATAACGCCAGCTTCTGTGGAGCCGTACAGATTGAAGATAACGTCACCGAAAGTGTTCAATAGGTCGGTGCATAACTCAGGATTTAGTGGTGCACTACCAGTGATAATTGCGCCCACTGGAAAATTGGCGAGGTCATTAGTCTTATCAAGCCAACGTTTCAATAACGTTGGCACACTGACCACGATCGGTGCGCTGTTGTCGGGGAGCTGCGCTGTGATTGGTGCTATCTCAAACCGACGTGCCATATGTAATGGTGCTGCCAGAGCTAGTGTCATTGCAAATGTAGCAAGTCCGTAGCCGTGAAAAAGTGGTATTGCTAGCAGTGCCGGACGATGCAGCGAGATAGGCAATCCCTCAATCAATGCAGAGAATACTGGAAGAACAGACCAGAGGCTCGGTCTGCGACGAATACCCTTTTGGCGACCGGTCGATCCAGAGGTCAGAACAACGAGCTGCGAAGGACGTGTCAATCTAGGCAAACCGCATTTGGGTCGAAAATCTGATTGAGCAAATTCACTCTGATCGAGAACGTAAACACCAACGCTAAAATCGTCGGCCCAAGTTTTCTCGAACTCTTCATCGCATAAAAGTAGATCTGGAGCTTGCTGCTGGACTATGGCACCGAGATTCGTTCTTGGACTGTCCGGGTTGAGCAGGAGTACATCTACTCCAAGTCGACTGAGCGCCAGCAATGCAATCGCGAAGCCTCGGTGATTGCGACAGAGCATTGCACATTTCAGCCCCGCCCGCAATCCATAAGATGCGTTAAGACTGGCTGCAAGGGCGTTAGATTGACCAACCATTTCTGCAAAAGATAATGCCCCATCTTCGTCGTGAATCGCGCAATACGCAGGAAAGCGCATCGCAGCTATTTCAGCCAAGAGCGCAAATGAGTTGCCACAACTCCACCAGATCTGGAGCGCTTTTACTAGCTCCGCTGGTGTTAGATGCAAAACACCAGATCGCCAGAGGGAAGTAAGAATGGCAGAAAAGACTCCCTTACTCAATCTTGTCACCGCGAGCAGCAGGTGTATCGCTTCCTTTCAGGAACATGCGGGAAAAAACATACTCCATCGGCTCTGCCAATGGAGTAGATAACCACTCTACTGGAGTCAGCCACCAAGGTGCAATTCGCAATTCTCGGTGAATGATCGCACGACAAAGTACTTGCGCTGCTTCATCTGGTGTTTGACCAGGCATCAAGCGATAATCAGGAGTCGGCGCGCTCATGCGTGTGTGAACCAAGCCCAAATAGATCGATGTACAGTGCACACCGCGATGGCGCAACTCCGGTGCGGAACTGCGCAACCAGATATCGAATGCCGATTTCGACGCCAGGTAAGCAGACCACCGCGGCGCTGGAGGCAAGCGCACTCCGAGTGAAGAAACATTGATTATCTGTCCGCCTCCACGCTCGAACATGGAAGGCAAAAGTGCTAATTGAAGCTGCACAGGTCCAAGATAATTCACCGCCATCAAGCGTTGAAAGTCATGAAAGCGATCGAGAGAAAGCGCGAGAGAACGGCGAATGGACTTGCCGGCATTGTGAACAACCACATCAACGCCACCACTAATCCGTACAACCTCAGCCGCTGCTCGCTCGACATTCTCAGAGTTAGACAGATCGACACATATTGCATCGGCGCGCCCTCCGGAATTTCTAATGTGACCTACCAGCTCACTCAATCGCTCTTCACTGCGAGCCGCCAGAATGACTCTGGCATCGGCAGCTGCCAGTCGACGAACCAGGCTCTCGCCGATTCCAAATGAGGCGCCTGTGACTAGCACGATTTTTCCACGAACAACCTGTTGGAGCCGCGCATCATCGTCTACAAAGGCAGGAGCCAATAAGCGAGACAGCCATGCATGCCGACGACCAGTTGACGGCGAGGAAATTGATAACTTGTCTGAGGTAGATGCCATTCGGTCTCCGGTCGTTTTTTCAACTATAGGATAGCTCGAACCGAACAACATGGTCCATTTCACAAAAATCTAACGAACCCGTGCAATAAATACAAACACGAAGCAACCCCGATCAGTCAACGGGTACACAATGACAATCAACAGACTTGCCCATTACTCAGAAAAATTAGATCAGCTCTACGCCTCAGACAATTACAGCTTCAAGACCAAAACCCTTTCTGAAATCAAAAATTACCGCACCCTTCTTGCCGAAACGACAAATCAATCATCACGGTTTACTACAGAAGCTTGGAACAAAACATGGGGTATCTCGCCTGAGTTGAGCACTCAGTTCACTCAGAGCGTAAAAAACTTGAGTTCGAATGAATTTTCAATTCGCGAGGAATCACAGCACTTGTTGACAGACCAGCGTGCCCTTCCCTGGCTCAAGGAGGCGCTGGGAAGCTCAGAACAGGAGACCAGGATCCGCGCGCGCAATATTATTCGAAAGTTTGTCACCAACAATAGAATCGTCAGCGACTTCGGATCGACCCTCGACGATCCGGAAGTTCTCCAACTAATAGATCTTCCCAAGCTCATTCCTATAAGTAGGACTCTAGAGAACGGCAACATCAAGAAGCAGATTGCAAGCCTCAAGCTTCTGCAAGAATGTGTCAAACATCCGGGGTCTGATTTCTACGGGGACTACGCAGAGCGAGTCCTGAAATCGCTAAACTCTGAATCGAAACTCCTGGGGAGACTCGATGAGAAGCGACGTCTGAATAGTCTTACTATAAAACTATCCGCCCCTGCTCAAGGCGAGGAGTCACCATTGATCTGCTTGAATTCACTCGGTAGCATATCTCAGGTCGAACGACTGAACTTGTCAGATCTGAGCGCCAACGATACAACGATCGACCACCTTCCGGAATTGAAAAACTTGAAAGATCTGAATCTTTCGTGCTCAACCCTGACGCCTGGAGGATACAAATCATTATTTTCCCGATTACCTGGTCTGGAGAAGCTCGATGTACGCGATTCGATAATTACAAAACAGACATTGGAAGTAATTGGCTGTCATGACAAACTCAAGTCTCTCTCGATAGGCTGGGGAACCAGAACCCACATTGTGACACCGAGGAGCCCCCTGCCCTCTGGACTCAACAGCAAAGACTTCGGGCCGTTGTCTAATCTGCGTGAATTAGAACATCTCCACATTGACCTCGATTGCACGGACGCCATCACCGATAATGGCATGACGTTTCTGTCCAAGATGGACAGATTGAAGAGTCTCTACATTTCGAAGGCGATTTTGCATTCTGGTGAATCATTGAAGCTAATGAAGTCTCGGCCGAACCTGGAGGACTTGAGCCTCGTGGATTGCAAAGTCACGAATCAGGGTCTTGCAAATTTGTCCAATGCGAAGCATCTGCGAAGACTTAAAGTCCGAGGCGGAGAATTCAACGAAGTAGGGATGAAAGCTATTGGGACGCTGAGCGGACTACACGAACTTGATCTGAGAGCAATAAGGATCGCTCCCCAAAGCTTGCATCACATCAACCAATTACAAGAGTTGACCAAATTGACATTGAAGTGGAGCGATATGTCCGATGATGACGTAGCGTCAATCGCCAAGATGAAATCGATAGTTACTCTCAACCTTTCCGAGAGCTATGCGCTGACGGACAAATCTATCGACTATTTGAAACAAATGAAAAATCTAGAATCGCTCGATCTATCGTTCTCGAAGATTTCCTCTGAGAGGCTCGAGGCGCTGCGTAGCGCTATACCGAACTGCGAAATTTCTCAGACACGATAATCGATCGAAGTCGAGGAAATTCAGCAACAAGACCAAGTTACACTGCGAAAAAAGAATGCGATACCATCCAAAATGGCATCGCATTTCTTTTCGTAACGGTCAAGTAAAACTCAAACTCATCGAAAGCATTTGCGTGAATCCGCCGAAAGATGTCCACTGCATATAGATTGATGCAAATTTAGAACCTGTCCCAACGCACTGTTCGAGGACAATCTATAATCAGGCAGACTGCTTGCCACTTCGAGCACGAGTATGAGCCAAGGAACCGAAAAAGCATCGAATCGCGGGCTTAATGCAGAGAGGATTCTGCTTATCTCAATGTGCATAGTCGTCCAATCAACGTGTGGTGGGCAGGTGCTGGCACAGGATGTTGATGCCACCAACTTGAATTCGCAAATCAAAAAACCTTCTGATGAAGTCGCTGATGCGGTGAAGCGAATAGACGAGATCGACAGACAACTTGTTTTGAACTTCATCAAATTCGCGCGCTTCAATATTCACTTTCACCAGGCAGCTAATCATCACCAACGATGGCGTGCATTCACATACCCGGCAACGAGAGAATCAGGAACTTCAGTCTCATTTGGAGCAACCCTAGTAGATATGAACCAGAGAGTGCGAGCGCTCCGCGATCCAAAGACAGTGCAAATTGACGAACTGCGGAAAGTCTTGAATCTCGCTTTAGTCGGAAGTTCTATTAGTGGAACCGCTTCCAGCCTGGAGCTCGCGCAGAACACCTGGGTAATGATGAATGCGCGGAAGCAGGGCTATTCTGTCGGGTCGTCCATGTCCACAATAAAAGAATTGAGTGATAAAACCGACAAACTGCTTGATGAGCGAGAGGATCTAGTGGACAAAAATATTGCCCAGCCAAGACGAAAGATCTTTGACATAGAAGCAGTCCTACTCAGACGAATTCGACAACAGCTGATCGTAGAGTTCCACAACTGGAGTAGCCACTCGAGAGACCAGGCCTGGCGCGAGAATACCTTTTACACTGTAGACGCACTGCAAAATTTTACCCGAGTCGGATCCACGATAATCGGGCTGAATGGCTTTCGCCGCCCACACCTCGGAGGCGCAGCCGCGATATCGGGTCTGGTGGCAAACTCAGCAGCGACCGTCAATCCGCTCCTCAGCATGGTTCTTGGCTATGCGGTGCGAAAACATCAGAAGCGAAAACTTCTGAGAGAAATTCCAATCGGACCAAAGATTGTTGCGCCAGCCGATGCGTTAAACGAGCTCATGGCCGCGGAGATGCAGAAGAGTCCCGAAGAGCGTCAAATGAAGGTTTTGCAGGAAGCGATCTACTTAAGCGACCGCTCGCTTAAATTGGACGAACATCTCGATCGCGAAACGCGAGAGATCAATCGCTACCGCCAGATTGCACAGCAACAATCGATGTCGGGTCCGCTAATCGGTTTGACCGGTCTCGTGGGCTCAATAATGGCGACGACGGCGTTTTACGGCTATCGAACTCAACGAGATGTTACGGCGAATCTGTTATTCGCGGGTCGAATTCCACAAATTCCCGGGCAAGGATTCGCTATAACATACACGCCATACACCGCCGTGAAGGGCACGCTCAGAGTAAGGCGCCTCGAACAACAAGGGCTGTTACCAGCGCAGATAATGCAGTCCCGGTTGGACAGTCTCGATGCCCTCGAAAAAAAGCTCAGCACCACGCAGTTGCCGTTCTAGCATATATCCATATTGATTGACGACTGCGTTGCCATGGTTCCTCCACGTTTCCTCGAAAATCTGTGACATGTTTACATCAAACTAAGCAAGTGACTGGATGAACGCTTAGCAAGAGCATAGAATCAGGGACTACGTTATTCGTGCCCGGCAAATGTCATGTGGTTTCATCGATGAAAAGTACTGGTCTAACACTATTTAGTCGAATCTTCGCGACGATTGCGCTCTGCATAGTTTGTGAGATTCCAGCTCAAGCAGAGATTCCATCGGACCTCGACGACTTCGTCAACAAAGCGATGAAGCAGTACAACGTCCCTGGAGCCGCAGTGACCGTCGTCGAAGGAGAGAAAGTCTTTGCACGCGGATACGGCGTGCGCAGTGTGGATAAGCCCGATGTCACCGACGCGGACACGCTTTTCATGCTAGCTTCCAACAGCAAGCCATTCACCGCAGCGCTTGTGGCTATCATGGTCGATAGACATAAGATCGGTTGGAACGATCACGTGATGGATTTCCTCCCGGAATTTGCGCTGAAAGACGAGTACGCCACACGTATGACCACGCCAAAGGATTTACTCGCACATCGAACCGGGTTACCAGCCTTCACCGGGGACAATCTCGAGGCGCTTGGCTTCGAGCGAACGGAATGCTTACACAAGTTTAGATTCATAGAGCCGGCTTGTAGTTTCAGGGAGAAAGCTAACTACTCGAATCCCGGGTTCGTTATCGCAGGCATGCTCGCTGCAAAACTGGGAGGAGACACTTACGAAAATCTCATCAAAAAGGAGATATTTCAGCCTCTTTCGATGAGCAGATCCGGGGTTTCTGCGAAAGACTATTCGAAGGAAAACGTCGCAGCTGCTCATTCCCCACTGCCTCAGGGCGGATCAAAAGTTGTGCCGTGGGACAGCAGCGATACATTCGGTCCCGCCGGATGCATAAATTCGACCGCCAAGGACATGGGTCGCTGGATGCAGATGCAACTCAATGGCGGCAAAATCAATGACCGTCAGATTATCTCTAAAGAGAGTATTCGAGCCATGCACACACCGGCGATGGTTGATGAACCGACCTTCTCCGAACTACCGCCAGTTGATGACCATTCGGGCCTCAGCTATGGTTTGGGCTGGGGGATTTATCACTACAAGGGACACGAGATCTTAGAAAAAGGTGGGGCACGAACTGGTGTGCGCACAGTCGTGATGCTTGTACCAGACAAGAAAATTGGCGTTTGTGTTATGGCAAATCAAAATCTTACAGTTCTTCCTGAGGCAATTAGAGCTTTCATACTCGACAAAATGGTGGCACCTTCAGATACGGATCTGCAGGCGGCGATCAGCAAATCGAATGACGACATCCAGAAGATGTTCCAACAAAACAGCGCTGCAAAACCGACGTCAGCACCGACGCTACCTCTCAAGGGTTATACCGGAGAGTACAAAAACGAGTTGTACGGAACAGTGCAGATCTTTGAGGATTCGTCACGCCTGAAGTGGAAAGCCGGTCCGAATCAGATGACCGGACCTCTCACACACGTGGGATACGATACTTTCATGCTTGCCTGGCCGGAAGGACGAATCTCGCTTCCCGAAGAAGTGACGTTCACTCTCGGTCCCGACGGCAAGCCCACCCAGCTCGCGACCGAGTCGTTTGGTCTTCTGAAAAGAGATGCGCAATAAATTTTTAGGAAACTCGCTCGGGCTCTCCAGAATGAGCCCGATGATAAGATAAACCAAGAGGAAAACGATTGTGAAAAATAAAGTTGTATCAAAGGAAGAATGGATTGCCGAACGAAAAAAACTGCTCGTTCAGGAAAAAGAAATGACCAAATTGAAGGACCAATTGACGAAACAACGCCAAGAGCTTCCCTGGGTAAAGATAGACAAAGAGTATGTTTTTCAAGGGACAAAAGCGAAGGAAACTCTTTCCGATCTATTTGAAGGAAAGAGCCAGCTCATTGTTTACCACTTCATGTTCCAACCTGACTGGACCGAAGGGTGTAAATCGTGTTCGCTAATCGCGGACCACTACGAACCTTCGCTCGTCCATTTAAAACAGCGCGATGTGAATATGGTGACAATTTCCAGAGCACCAATCGATAGACTTGAAGCATTTAGAAAGCGCATGGGCTGGTCGTTCAAATGGGTTTCATCAAATGATTCCGATTTCAATATCGACTTCAATGTTTCATTCCCTGGTGATCTCAAAGAACAAAAAGAAGTTTACTACAACTACGGAATGATCCCAGCATTCCCTTCTACTGAAGGTCCTGGGATGAGCGTCTTCTATAAAGACGAGGACGGCACGATATTTCATACTTATTCATGTTTTGCACGTGGTCTGGAGAAATACCTTACTGTCTACGATCTGCTCGACGTTGTGCCGAAAGGACGCGATGAGGACGGGCTCGTCTATGGTATGGAGTGGGTACGCCACCACGACAAATACGGCGATGAATCATTCAAGGATATCTATGTGGAGCTGCTTGCCGGAAGGAAGTCGGACTGAGGCTTACTCTAGAAACAGAGAACAGGAGAGGAACCGTGAGCGAAAGTTTAGTGCTACTAGAAATTGCGGATGGCGTTGCCCTCCTGACTCTCAACAATCCAGAAAAGCGCAATGCGCTATCACGGGCGGTGCTTCAACAATTACTGGAAAAGCTTCAACAAATTGCGGACAACAGCGATATCCAGGCGGTAATACTGAGAGCGAACGGACCAGTATTCAGTTCTGGACACGATCTTCGAGAACTGGTTGGTCGCCATAAGGAAGAGTACACATCTCTGTTCCAACTCTGTGTTGATGTGATGGAAGCGATTCGCAAACTGCCGCAACCGGTCATCGCACAGGTACAAGGCATCGCGACGGCAGCAGGCTGCCAGCTCGTCGCTAGTTGCGATCTGGTTGTGGCATCCGATAATGCTACCTTCGCAACTCCAGGAGTCAAAATCGGTCTCTTTTGCACAACTCCCGCCGTAGCGTTATCTCGTACAATTCCACCAAAGAAGGCAATGGAGATGCTGCTTACCGGACATTCCTTAAGTGCCGATAAGGCAGAGCAAATTGGTTTGGTTAACAAGGTGACAACGCAAGATACTCTTGCAACCACGACGATGAATCTGGCGAAGCAAATCATCAACGCTAGCGCTGCCACTCTTGCAACTGGCAAAGCAGCATATTACGAGCAGCTTCCGCATGATTATCCGGAGGCGTACAGACTCGCCAAAAACGCGATGGTCGACAATGCGCTCGCGGACGACGCACAGGAAGGGATATCGGCATTCCTGGAGAAGCGTGCCCCGAGATGGAAGAACACGGCATCAAAGCCCGCCAAGTGTTGAATCGTCCCTGAATTTCTGATCTACCATGTGCTACCGCAGGAGGCGATCTAGAGCAAAGGCGATGTAGAGCTAAGGCGATGCCGAGCTAAGGCAATCTCGAGATTCGGGAAGGCCGAATCTTTGCGCAACAGTCAAAATGATCTCGGACTTTCAGCCAACCACTCGATTCGCGAACGATAGATGCCAGCAACGCGGTGCTGGAGAACGGTTGAGACGTTAAGGCTTCAACAAAATCAGTAATCACTGTTTTAACGGATCATCCGGCCACGAGTGCTTTGGGTACCGACCTTTCAAATCCTTCTTCACGGTAGGATATGTATTTTTCCAAAAGCTCATCAAATCGTCTGTGATTTGCTGAACTCGATAGTTAGGCGCTAAGAGATGCACCGTCACAGGCACCCGCGAACGAGCAATTCGTGGAGTATTGGTCATCCCCAAAAAGTCTTGTATGCGAGCAGACAGTATCGGCGCTTTACCGTCTTGATATGTCAATTTCGACTTTCGCCCGTTCGGTAATCCGATGAACTGGGGTGCTTCTTTATCAAGGGCGACATACTGATCTCGCGTCAAATTACTCTCAATCAATTGAGTCAGGGCAGCAGGTTGCAGATCAGAAAGGCTGGTCGCTCCACAACACCAGAGCGGCAGTAACTTCTGCCAGGGGCTTTCTCCGTACTCCGGCAAATCTAGCTCTGGTACCCACTCTCGTAAAAATGCAATTCTCAACAGGAGCTCTCGAACCGAATCGTCTACCAGCGATTCAATATCGTATCCGGTGGCGATAGACTCTGCCAATACGGCTCCGGGATCGACATCGGGAGGAATCCTCGTGATCACCTCGTCTAACAATAGATCGCAAAATCGTGTTCGCTTGAAGGCGACGACCTTTTCTCTCGACTTATCGAACTCCACCTCGACAGAGGAAGTCATAAGACCGTCCGGAAGCCAGTCTCGCTGGACGGACGACGCTCTTCGTACGGATAGTTCCGGTTTGTTGAGGTCGATCAAGTCTACAGCGGCGAATAGTTGTGCATCTAACACTGTCGATTGATCCGACAACTTGACACCACGGCCGCCTACCATTACACCACGAGTGTCTTTCGGTTGACGGCGATTGCAAATTCGATCGGGGAATGCAGCCAAAATAGATTGCAAGACAATGTCACCAGATGCGGTATCGGACAGTGGGATTGCTTCAGAATGCCCCTGTTCAATAACCAGTCGAGTTAACTGCGCAGCCGCACGCAGTACATGCTTCGCCGGACCCGGCAGGATTTCGCCCATTATCGAATCGACTGAATTCTTGTCCTCTGAGTAGGCTTCCAAGGCCCTAACCTGCTCCAGCACATCAGACTCGGTATGGTGAGCGGCAACGACCACATCTTGATTTCGAAATGGCGGTCGCTCGGAAAGAAGCGCCGCACAAAGCGCAGTGCGTTTCACCTGACCCATCCGAGCTCCGGTAAGCAACAAACAAGCCAGACGCGGCTGGAGGGGAAGCTGAGCCATCGCCCGACCAAGGTCGGTCAACTTGCCAGAACGGATCGCTCCGAGGCGCTCCAGTAGTTGCAAGGCCCTATCGAGCGCTTCCAACGGAGGCGGCTCGAACCAGGGAAACGCATAGATGTCTTTCTCTCCCCACGTGATTAGTTGAAGTACTGACTCTGATAGCTCTAGCCGCTCAATCTCAGGCTTCTCGAAGTCAGCGAAAGCCATCTGCTCTCTTTCTGTCCACAGTCTCAGACAGATACCGGGCGCTGTGCGCCCAGCTCGCCCGGCGCGTTGGGCGGCAGAAGCTTTGGAAATTCGACACAACTCCAATCGGTTGATTCCTACTGTAGGATCAAAACGATTAACACGCGCCAACCCTGTGTCGATAACCGCATCGACTCCTGCGATTGTCAGCGAAGTTTCTGCGACGTTAGTCGCCAGTATCACTTTACGTTTGGCCGATTCCTGCAATACGACCTGTTGAGCCGAAAGCTCCATGTCACCATACAGCTCCAGCAGAGCGAATTCCGATTCAGGTAGGCTTGCTTCTAAAATGGCCCTGGTCTTTCGAATCTCACCTAATCCCGGCTGAAAGATCAAGAGATGACCGGCACTCTTCCCAAGGACTTGGCTGGCAAGTTCGGCAGACAGCCGCTCTGGTGCAACGTTTGATGGAAATTTGAGGTACTCAATCTCTATCGGGTAAGTTCTGCCAGGACATTCGACAACCGGTGCATTGCCCAGGTAGCTCGAGATCGGAGCACTCTCCAGAGTGGCAGACATTACCACGATTCGCAAATCACTCCGGATCGTCTCTTGAACCTGTCTGGTAAGGGCCAATGCCAGATCACCATCTACTGTGCGCTCGTGGAACTCATCGAAAATCACGACGGAGACATCCTCGATGGTAGGATCGTCCTGCAGCCACCTAAGGAATACACCGACTGTACATACCAGAATTCTGGTATCACGCCCGCAACGCCCCTCATGACGCACGCGGTAGCCGATGTCGGCACCAAGGGCAGTGCCTCGCTCACGAGACATGCGCTCTGCCGCGGCACGCGCCGCAATACGTCTCGGCTGCAGTACTACAATCTTGCCGTGGCGTCTGTCATCGAGGGTCGATAAACCCGCGTCCAGAATTGCAGACGGGACTCTCGTAGTCTTCCCGGCCCCTGGTTCTGCTTTTAAAACGAGCGCGCCCGTCTCAGAGATGTGACCGACGATTTTGTCGACAACATCATCAATTGGTAGCCGGTTGCTCTCGTCTCCCATTGCTCGCCGTGCCAGGTCCTGGATCAGTCCACGTATAATAGCGCTTCAAATTCGACAAACCAATGTTTGTTAAAGTCGAATACGCTGTTGCACGCTATTGCGAATTTAGCGAGCCATCCTTGACGCCCCAACAACTAGTCTGGTGTCATCTCCCACAACCAAGATACCTTCCTGAACCTCAAACTCGATTTCCACCGACATATAGAGGATCGCGAACTCCTGACGGAGGAGCATGGAAGCCGGCAGTCTAAATAGCAGCCTGATTCTATCGAAACTACACAGTACGCGGACAGGCGATTGAGCCGGATGGAAGCCGAACCCGACATCCGTCTCACTCACTACTCGTAGAGTTGGCCTCAAGACAACCTTAGCGTTGCAATACTTCTGCAATAATCTTTCGATATCCTACTAACACGACGTCGTACCCGTTCAGATCAAACTCGCCCCGCATCCGACGGCGAGGCTCCTGCGTGCTGAGTAGACCATCTTAAAGTGAACGCCCGACCGCCACGAACGACTACAACAATTTACCAACAATTGTAGATTATGTTGGACAAGGGTCAGAGGCGTACCCATCGTTCCTTTCACAACAGAGGTTGAGAGCTCACATATGGACATGTCGATTGGATCACAAAACATAGAGAGCGTTATCGGTGTATCACCGCAGGCTCTGTCCTCGATAAATGAGCAGCTCGAGTCATTCGAGCTATGGATCTCGAAGAAACCTATCAAGTATGGAACTAGAAGAGTCTATTGCTCAAGGCTGCGACACTTTCGTGTCTTCGTGCAGCAACAAACGTCTCAAGGTTTTATGCCCAACTATCGAACCAACAGTTTTAATCAGCTGATTCGGTCATTCGTCACCTATGCTCAAAAACAGGATTTGAGTCTGCACACGGTCAACAACTTTTTGTCTCTTTTCCGTCAGTTCGCTGACTACAGCAGCCTACCAATGGAAGAGGTTTCATTGATTGGTTTTCGCGAACCCAAAGAGAAGTGCTTACTTACAGAGCAAGAACTGCAGGTCTGCGTAAAAGTAGCTCGAGACGGAAAGAGTAAAAGAGATCTGGCACTTGTTTTGCTCTTCCTCAAGACCGATTTACGGTTGGGTGAGTGCCGAGATCTTAGAATCTCAGATTTTGTTAGAACCGCAAATGGTGTCATGATGCAACTTGTGAGAGGCGGTCGAACAAAGTTTGAGAAAGTCGATAGAATTCTCCATGTAGCACTCGTCCAATGGCTCGACGAGCGGGCGAAAGTGCCGTGCTACAGAAATTCGACTTATTTGTTTCCAGGAATGACTGGAAAAAAAATTTCCACGAATGCTTTAGATGCCACCATACGCAGAATTGGTATAGATTCAGGACTAACCATGTCGTGTCGAAGATTGAGAGACACTGCGCATGGTCTGCCAGCGGAAATCATTCACACAGCCTGCCTTGATCTCCCGACCGACTACAATTCGGCTGGTGCGATTTAAGTATAATCAGCTAATTGGTTTGGCCAGAGATAACTTCTCAGCCACATAAATTTGACAAGAATCACCTAATTGGTTTGGCTCGGGACAACTTCTCCGCCAGATAACTATCTGGCTTCGGTTCGAACAAATGGTCTTTGTAGACTACTTTGAAATCATCTGGATTGCCTGTTTCATGCACGATGCTACCGCTTGGAAGCGCGAGATACTTTATTATATGTGCATTAATGGTGGCACACTCGTATAACGACGCAAGACGCAACGAATCGGCAGAGTTATGATCGCAGTCGGCGAAGTCGCATAGAATCGCCCAGCCAGAGTCGCTCGGATTGTTGATGGACGGATCACTTCGGTCAAGTAAAAAAGCGAGCGGCTCTTCGCCGAACCGATTGCAGACGATTGCAGTATGGAAGATAGTGGGGAATTCACTTGCTTCATTGAGTCCAAGGCTCTCTCCGACAAAATTTTGCGAGAAAAGATGCAAGACCGTCTTGTTGACTGAGTTACGCCATTGAATCGGCATATCGAGGAAATGGGGCTCACAGAGGACCAGATCTTCACCTTCTTTGTGAAGCTCCCCAATCATCCATCCAATTTGAACTGTTTCGCCCTCCTTGAACACCGCACCCGAAGCCACATCGTGCTCGAAGTGGTCGACGAGCCATTTCACCAACTCCTCGTTGAGGGGCGGCTCTTCATAGTAAATCAAAAATTCGGGATGGTTGTACTTGGCGCAGTTAGTAGTCCGAATTTTCTTCAGCGTAGGTCGAAGTTGTGATACTCCAAGCTCCTGGGCAATCAAATAGGCTCGCGCAGCTTCGACCTTATCGCCCGTAACTTCATTGACGAGAGCGAGATTGTAGAAGTCGATCGGAGAGGATGGATTGAGACTAGTCGATTTTTGAAACTGCTGCTTCGCCCCTTCAGTGTCCCCAAGCTGCAGCAGGATACTGCCAAGCCGCCCCACCGCATTAGGATGGTGAGGATCAATTTCGAGGGCCTTGCGGACGGCCGATTCAGCCTCTACAAATTGACCAAGATCAGAGAGAAACATCGCAAGGTTATCCCAGGCATCAGGGTCATCCGGATTGCTCTTAAGAGAATTCTTGACGGCTGTGACAGCGCCTCTATCATCACCCAGAGACTTGAGTACATTGCCCATGTTGTACCAGGCTTCAGCATTGTCGAAATCACACGCGACTGCCTGCTCATAGGCGATCTTGGCCTTCTCCATATCGACAATCTCGTACAACACTCCCAGGTTGTACCAACAGTTGGTGTTCTCTGGTTGCACTTCAGTGGCTGTTTTATGAGCTTTCTCTGCCTCATCGAAACGACCAAGCTCCTTCAGACTGGAGCCCAACACACTAAAAGCCTCAGCATCAGTCGGCTCCAGCTCGAGGTATCGTTTTAGAATGTCGATAGCCTTTTCGGGTTGACCCATCCCAAACAGCAGTTGACACTTGAGCCTCCAGAGACTGGGGACTTTATCGTCAAGTTTAATCGCCTGATCCAAAGTTGATACTGCGCCACCGAGATCCCCTTTGTTAGCAAGCTTGATGGCCTTCTCCAGTGCGGCGTCTGGTGTCTGTTTTTTCTGCCAAATCATATTTCTTCCTTTACTCTCACCGCCCATCTCACCGCCCATCGGCCAGTTACCGACCAGGGACTATATTTGTCTAGCTCTTTCTCCTGAGGACGAACTAGTGCTTCCATGCATTGATCTGCAGAAAGCCTCGACCGTCCTATCAACCGACCATCGTTTCGTTCCGAAATCCACTCATCAGTTTAGCAACTCCTGCTATTCGAGTGTGATGTTTGATTCGGAGCCTGTGTCAGCCAAAATCTTGTTGGCCAGGTCGCGCGTAGTCGGCGAGAGTGCGCTGAAATGGTCTTTCCCTTTGATCGGGACGAAACGAACAGACTTGTTGGTGCAAGATTCTTGCATTGCGGTCAGTTCGGAGATGTTAGATTGTCCGTCGGTACCTTCGATTACAAAGGTCGGCGACTTAATCGAGTTTAGCCAATATCCCGGAGAGCGCAGCTCGACTTCTTTGGAATCGCTCAGGTTGACTTGAGAAACAAGTTCGCCATAGCCTCGGATGTCACGAACAGGGCCGAATGAAAAAACCGCACGGAATTTGGGCGAACATTCCGCTGCCAACAAAGCAATCGTGCCACCTGTGCTGTGACCGCCAAGATAAACTCGATCTGGATCGACATAGCTCTGTGTCTTGAGATAGTCAGCTGCGGCTAGAACATCGTCAATCTCACCGAGAAAACCTTCCTTAGAACCGGGATTCTCGTTGCCACCACGTAAGGACGGAAACATCATAACAATGCCGCTCTTTCGAAATGCTGATACCGACTGATTGTTTTCTTCCGGGCCATCAGTCCAACAACCGTCGTCGACTGTGTTGCAATCTCCACCAGTTACCCAAATAATGGCTGGATGTTTTTTGCCGTCTCTTGGATCAGGAGACAGATACGCCCCCATCGCTCCGGCGGGTGACGAATACTGTGTCTTCACAAATATTTCCTGAGGAGGATCAGGCATAGCTGCATGCGCTTGCTGGTTAGAGCGGAGCTCTGTGTGAAAAGACTTCCGCACCTCGCTCAGGGGTTCGGTATTGACTTTTGGTGCGGCACAGGCGAGCAAGTTCACCGACACCATATACAGTAGCACTAATTGTCTAATTGAAATTTTCATCACGCGGTCCTCCTCTCTTAGAAGATAGATCTCGAGTCCGTCACGATTGCATTCACTGCAGTTTTGACCAACCTTAAGTGCTCGTTCGGAGCTATAAAAACTGATAACAAAAGCTCGTAGGGCGGTCTCATTCATTTGTCTAAAAACCAAGACAGCCCTCTTTCTTTATCGAAAGGCTTGGTTTTATTACGATTACAAATCCGTCCTTCTCCCAACCTCTGGCAATGACTTTCAAATTAGGCTTATCTGTCGACGTAGTAAATGTTGAGGCAAGAACGGCAAACGAGATAGACGATGTGAGCAAAATGAGCGATTTCTTGAGCATGTTAGCGAGTCTCTCGAATGGGATGGTCCGATCATGGCAGGACATTGTGACCAAATTAGGGCAAGTTAAAATGCCAGAGAGGACACTCCACTCTCCACGTTTAAATCTATATTGTTGCGCAAGCACGTTCGTAACCGGCTTAATCGAACATTTGCAAAGGCGTATTCCGGTCTGCTCTAAAGCAACTGCATTTAGTGTCAAAATGTCCTAATGTTTGCTTATTTATTAATTCGCCCATGCTTCGGAGGAACACCATGAAGGCTTACAGCATGAGCATCTCCGAACTTCCCCGGGACAACCAGATGGACTGCTTTTTTGCTCCAAAAGGCACAAGAGTTCGCACTCCCCAGCATTTCGCCCCAGGCTTGACAACAAGCAGTATGCTAGTTGCATCTGTTTTGTCGGAGTTGCAGCCATGTTTCGCATCATAGTAATCTTATTCGTCGCAGCAGGTATCGCGTTTGGTGGGTTCTGGTACTGGACGACAACACCACAATATTCAATCGCGCAAATTAAAGACGCGATGAAAACCCACGACCGGCAGAAGTTTGACAAACACGTAGATGTGAATGATTTCTCGTCGGGGATGGTAGATGACATGCTGACCCAACCGATGAAAGAATGCCTTGGTGGCGGAATGGTCGGTCGATGGGTAGCCGGTGGCTTATCAGCGCTGTTTAAACCATCACTGGTTGCCGGTATCAAACAAGACTTGTACAACCTGGTTGAGTCCGGCACCTTCAGTCAGAGCACCGGCGAGGATCAAATGTCGCTCAATGCCATGGACGAACGACTTTGCCTAAGACAGCATTCTGTAAAAAGTGTCGAGAAGTTAAAAAGCGAAGGAAAGATTGCCGAGGTCGAAATTGTTTTGCACAACGAAAAGCACAACAAAGATCTCAAGTTACATGTCCAGATGCGCGACATGGGCGGATATTGGCAAGTCACGAGAATGCTCAACTTCCCTGAATTCACATCACAGCTCGTGGAGATGGAAGGCGACCACGAAAAAACAGATTCAATCTAGCTAATACCGAGTAACTGGGCATCGAGTTTCCTGATAAGCTATTTCGATGCTAAACATCGAGTTACGCAAGCCCAGCGTATTAGTAATTGCACTCATCTCGCCGGCACTTATGTTGTGCGGGTTGTTCAAAAGTAAAATACTTTCAACTCCCGAAAAGCCAGGAATAATGCTGTGGGCCTGGGAGACGCCAAGCGACTTGCGATGGTTGAATCCTCAGCGGATTGGTGTCGCATATCTGTCGGAAACAGTAACACTCTACGGCGATCGAATCTGGATAAAACCTAGAATGCAGCCTCTCAAAGTACCAGACAATACGTATCTGGTGCAGGTAGTTCGTATCGAGCGCAGTCTTCGCAATCAACCGACCTTGTCGGAAAATCAACTGGATCGACTAGTTTCACACTTACAGCTACGAGCAAAGCAGTCAGACTGCAAGGGATTACAGATCGATTACGATGCGCGATATTCGGAGCGAACATTTTATCGAGCTCTTCTTCATCGGCTGAGTCAACAACTCCCAACTCGAGTCGAACTTTCCATGACCGCTCTTGCATCGTGGTGCATCGGTGATCGTTGGTTGAAAAACATAGAGGTCGATGAAGTAGTGCCGATGTTATTCAGCATGGGCAAGGACAATCAGACAGTCGTCCGTCATATACGTGCAGGAAAGAAGCTAGACAGCCGCGCTGGACAGATTGCAATCGGGCTAGCCGAGAGCGCGCCGGAAGTTGGACACGCACTCAAAGAAGACAAAGGCAAAGCATTATTGAAAGGCAAGAGAGTTTATCTGTTTTCCTGCACTGGCTGGACAGAAGGAAGAGTCGATCAAATCTTACGGAGGATGGCTATATGAAACTGCAACGATCAAGATTCGTCTCGAGTAGAGTATCAAGACGAATGTTAATCGGTGCCAGCATATTCGGTGCCCTTATCGCGGCATTCGACATGACTCCATCCTATGCCTGCGGACCATTTGCGAAGCTCGCTCAATTCGCTCATGGTCCACATCCGGACTACCCACTACAACGCTACGCCGCTGGCGAGCTCGGGATTGTTCGTTCCAGCTTTGCTCGCTCATACCTGGCGCTCGCTTATCGCTACCTGTCCGGTCACAAGACTTCCGCACGCCAGCAAAACTCCATTTATACGCTCTGGCAAAGAAGGTTGGCAACCCCAGACTCAGACTCGCAGAACGCCACGACAAGATGGTTGAGCGAACGAGGTAAAGTCAAAGGTGCTCCCCTAAAAAAAGACATCGATGTGTACAGCTTCAACAACTACTCACTCGGTTACCTCAACTACCCGCCGTATGCATTCGACAATGCCACAGAAATCCTGAAGAAGAAAATAGGCAGCTTCGGAGTAACGGACAGTCGTGTTGTTGCTTGGGCAGTCGCACAGGACAAAGTTTTCGGAGTAGGGGCCGATGCCGCGCCCATAGAGCCGTTACCCGCGGGTGCCACTCCTGAAGAGCAAGCCGATCGAACATATCAAATCGCATGCAAGAGCTTCTATGACGCTGATTTTGCTAGCGCCGTACAGCAGTTTGAAAAGATTGCTCAAGACAAAGCTTCGCCCTGGCAAAAGTGGGGCTCCTATCTGGCGGCCCGAGCGTTATGTCGAAAGGGTACGACAGGGGAAAAACTAATTGTCGAAGATTTGAAACACGCAAAGACAATTATCGATAACATCCTTAAATCAGAAGATCTCAATAGCATGCACAAGGAAGCAAGCAGACTAGCCAGCTTCATCGAGTGCAAGATCGATCCGCAGCAACGTGCGAAGGAAGTCATAGCAGTCCTGACCAGCGACAAAGACGAAGCGGACATGGGGACAGCGTTAGGCGATTACACCGTGCTCCTCGACCGCATCCTTGCGGCAGAGCAAGAGCAGGAAGCACCAAACACAGGACTCAACTCCAATGGAAATACAATCAGTATTGGTGGCATTGGTGGTGACACATTCCAACGGTCTGACGCGTCGAAGCCCACTCATCCCAACGATTGGACCGCGGAATGTACACTTATCGGACTGCTCGGCTCGCTGCTCGCCCTGATGCACCAGAAGAAAGCGCGCTCTTCAACGCTGGCGCTCAAATCGCCCACGGCACTCGTGGCGTGTCTATCAGTAGCGGCTCTCCTCGCAGCGTCCTGCTCCCAGAGCGCTCATTCCGTACCAGACAAGAACATCGCATCCAACACACCGTCAACCACATCGACGGGCGCTAACGAGCAGCCACCGAAGCTGGTGCTCGATGACGACATGACGAAATGGATCTATAACATGGAGGGCAACTCGGACGCCGCACAGAAAGAGGCATATGATACTTGGAAGCAAACAGGAAGCCTGCCCTGGCTCGTAGCCACTGTCAATGCGATCAACGCATCAAGTCCTTACAAGGATGAGGTGCTTCAAGCGGCAAGCAAGATCGAGCAGGACTCACCGGCTTATCTGACCCTGGCATATCATCGCATCAGAATTCTCAAAGAAAGTGGTAAAACCGCTGAGGCAATCAAGCTTTGCCAATCCCTACTGAGTTTGCCTACGAGCAAGCTGCCTCCAAGTAGCCACAACCTGATCATCGAGCAGTACACGCCGCTAGTTACCACACTCTCGGAATTCGCGAAGATTGCCGCACCGAGCCCGGCCGCCATTGTTTGGGATTACGATATAGCTGAGATTCCAGAGCCCGTCGACCAGAAGAAGACTTCCGACGGATACGTAATCCAGCAAGGCAGACTGACTCCGGAGGCCGCTGAGATTCTCAACGAACTCGCTCCACTCTCCACTACTTCGAAGCTGGCAACAGATCCAGTTCTACCTGAGAAAGTGAGATTGAATCTCGCTCAAGCCGGCTGGGTAAGAAGTATCCTGCTCAAGGATGATAAAGCCGCTATGGCGTTGTCGCCTGTGCTGCGACAACTACGTCCGCAACTGACCGATGGTCTCAACACCTACGAACACTCAGTCTCACCCAACGATAAAGAGCTCGCCGCGTACTCTGTAATTCTGCACAACCCGGCCATGCGTCCCTACGTAACTTCCGGTCTGGAAAGAGAAACCGCTTTCGATAAAATCGATAGCTACAGAGATAACTGGTGGTGCGAGCAGGCGCCATCGGCTCCGGTAAGCTCGTACAGTCCGACCGCCGAAGAGGACGGAAAGAAAGTGAAGGCCAAACCCACAGCAGCCTTCTTGAGCAAAGAAGATTTGCAACAGGGCTCCAAGCAATTCGCTGGATTGAAAGCAACAGGTACAGCTCCGAACTTTCTCGCCCAAAAGATCCTGACTCTGGCAAAAGGCTCACCGGCAGATTCCAGGGTGCCCGAGCTGCTCCATATCGTAGTCAGTGCCACCAGATACGGCTGCACCAATGACTCGACAACAGGATTTTCGAAGCAAGCATTCCAGCTGCTGCATAGCAAGTATCCGAGCAATCCGTGGACGAAAAAGACGAAGTATTGGTTCTAATGGGACTTTGACAACTTTTAGCCCCAAACATAACCAAGGTTAGATCTGTGAGCGGCAAAAGCCTCTGGGAA
>JAIERK010000018.1 GCA_019746975.1 Candidatus Obscuribacterales bacterium | reverse complement strand
GCGTACTTGCGGTGATAGCCTGTTGCTGCAATTATCGCGTTGATGATCTCTGTTTTCCCGTTCCGGTTAGCTTCCAGGTATTGCCACCGCATACGGTGCACCAATTCTTTCTTGGCCTGCATACTCATTTTTGCCTCCATTGCGTCTCTTTCTAGTGCTCAGCAATGAGGTTGTCACGGGTAAGATTATCGGCGAGGACCGATCACTATGAAAGTAAGATTTTTGATGAGTCAATGCGCTGAGGCAATACGGCAGGCAAAAAGGCTTGACGCCAGACACAGCACCGTTTGTTCTGTCGCGGGAATGCTATTGGTGCGCAAGTTTGTGCCCAGGGAATCACTGGAGGCATGTCACGAAGTTGCTGGTATTTTGTCGGCGATCATCGGGACTCTTTACGCAATCCTGGTTGGTCTAATTGTTGTCAATTCTCAGGGCAAGGTCGATACAGCTAGTCAGATGGCGGTTAGTGAAGCTAACATGTTGTCCAATATCTACCACCTTGCCTCTACTTTCAAAGAACCGACCAGACAAAAAATTCGAGAAGATGTACACCAATACGCAATAGCCGCGGTTGGGCAAGACTGGTCGAAAGTCGAAGAAGGTTCTGTGCAAGAGGCGACCGTGCCCTCTTACCGCAACATCTGGAGAGCCTCTACAGGCTATCATCCGGAAGGCGATCGCGAGAGCGAATGCTATGCGAAGCTACTCGATGACCTCGAGGAGCTGGCTGACGCAAGGAAGTATAGGATGGTGGCATCTCGTGGCGGACTATAATCCGTGCTATGGTGCGTCCTCATCGTGGGCGGTATCATGCTGGTGCTCTTCACTTATTTCTTTTTTGTGGAAAGCGTCCTTGCGCAGACTCTGATGACGGCATGCGTAGCCATATTTCTCTCGATGAATATTTTCCTCATATACATTTACCAAAACCCATACAGACCAGAGCTCGGAGCCAAAGACGCTGGTTTTGGCTCTGGGTTTGATGTCAACTGGTTTGTTGAGGATTCAGCATCATCACAATCTTCGGAGTCTAAGAAATGAATGCAAAACAATTAGTGGTCGCATTGTTGGCATTGCTTCAGGTGGGCATCACTTCAGTATTTGCACAAGCACCAGATGGACCGGCGAATCCGCAATCAATGGTGCAAGGTACCGCAGGTGGTATCGCTTCTGGTGACATGTCGTCGAGACTCAGCCAAATCGACGGTATGGTCAATCAGCGAATGACGGCATTGGGTGTTCCTGCCTACTGCCTGGTCGTAATCAAGAATCGTCAAGTCGTGTTTCAAAAACCATATGGTTTCGCTAATGTGGATAAACAGATCCCGGCGACGAATGATACCGTATTTGGTTTAGCCTCATTAACCAAAACATTTACAGCGCTAACTCTACTGTCTCTTGTTGATAGAGGTCTTGTTGGGCTTGATGATCCGCTGAGTAAGTACCTCGACGGTCTTACTCCAACTTATCAATCGCTTACCATTAGACAGTTGGCTTCGATGACGGCTGGTGTCCCCAAGCAGCTGTCGCAAGAGGTTCTATGGCAGGAGCAGATGCCCATTTTGTTGAATACGCCGCTCGCGTCGCAACCAGGCTCACAATTTCTATACTCGAACTTCAGCTATCGGCTGCTCGGTTCTGTTATCGCGAAAGTTACCGGACGTCCGTACTTCGAAGTAGTGAGGGAGACCATATTCGGTCCGTTGGGTATGGACAGCAGCGCCACCACTGTTTTGCTGCAGCCGACCGGACGCGTGGCTCAAGGGTATGGTGACAATGGCGGACAAGGTCCTCTACGCGCAATAGCCTACAAGAATCCGGCAATCTCGACAGCGGCAGGCATGCTCGCAAGCACGACGGACGATCTCACTAAGTATGTGTTCGGGCTTATGTCGGGAAAACTGCTAAGCCCCGCGGGATATGAGACTCTGTGGAAAAACAGACCGCCACTCAGCACAGGGGCATCATCAAAATGGGCATTTGGTTGGTCAGCAGGGCGCAACCCTAATTTCGGTGGGGAATTCGCAGTGCAGATGAATGGTGGCACACAGGGCATCGCATCCACAATCATTATTCTGCCGGAAACAAAATCGGCGGTTATCGCGCTTTGCAATTTGAGAAAACCGCCTGTGTATGATATTGCAAAAGTCGCAGCAAGAATGGCTTTTGGCAACGCTACTCAAGTTGAAAACACTGACGAGGCGCCACAGGATGTCGGTGATTAGCTCAGTCCGTTAGTTATGCTGCGTTGACAGCTACTTTCTCTCCGCTTTGAAGGACGGTCTGTAGGAGGTTCACGTCCAAGCCTAGCACAGCCTGAATAATTGGCAACTTGCTTACCAGTTTATCCAAAAGGGTTGTCACATCCATCCTCACAACGGTGATATTACAACTTTTACCATGCAATTCAAATCTTCACGTGGCGAAACAGAATGGGGTATTCGTTACAAAAACGATCATTGTTTCAAACCTGGTGACGAATATTGCCTACTTGAAAATCTATGGTATAGTGGGTTCAGTACAAATTGTAATCGCGTGAATACAAATGGGCGAAAAGACAACAAATATAAGCATTCGCATCCCCGACGAATATCGGAAGCGGCTCCAGCTCCAGGCTGACAAGAAGGCAGTAAGCTTCAACGCCCATATTCTGCGGGTTCTCGAGATTCATTTGATGAACTCCGGCTTTGGACCGGTATCGGTGACATCTGCCTCAGGCAGGTTGTTCCAAATCCGCACAGAGCCCTATCTCGACAATGTTGACGAGACAACCTGGGCATTCTTCATCGATGAGCCCAAATATGAGAAGGAGCGCGCCTATTACCTAATAGGAATAGGCAGAACAATCCTTCGAGATTGGCAAGTAAAGGACAAAGCCACTGTTTCCAAAGAAGTAGGCCTGGCATTGCTCAGCTACTACAATCGGAAAGGAATGGAAATTGACCGCCTGGCCTGGAATCAGTACACGACACCGGACAGCGACAACAGGCGGGTCTTACAGGTCGCCGAGGTGCCCGAAACTCTTGAAGAACTGTTCGAATCCTTGATGACTGAACAATGGGTCGACAAATACGTCAGCCAGGATGAACTTAGTCAGGACATCCGGCGTGGACGACCCGAATCAGCTTTGTATCGGTAAGTATCGGAGGCTGTAGAGGGCAGCCCCACTCAAAATAAATGACTAGAAGCGGGAGTATCACTCCTGTATTGTGTAGCAATTGGGGCGCGTAGTGTCGCCTGTGGTGTTTTGTTCTGCGGACTGAATCGTCCGCAGTCAGGTTGTCACGCCAAAATTGGAGGTTTTGTGATGGCTGAGTTTATTATTCTCTTTCTACTGTTCTACATATGGCATGGGCTTGGCACTACGGTCGGATATCACCGCCTGCTGTCGCATAGATCTTTTGAGTGCCCCAAATGGATCGAGTATTTGCTCGTCCTTGGTGGCTACCTGTCATTCGAGGGATCGCCAATTTGGTGGGCAACAGTTCATCGTGCGCACCATCGCCATGTGGACACGCCTCTAGATCCTCATTCACCAAGATATGGATTGAAGAACGCACACCTCGGATGGCTCATGCACGAGACTTATCCGGAGCATATCAACCCCAGTGTGCAAGCAAAGGACCTGATAAAAGATCCGGTGTACCAATTCTTGGAGCAAAATGGAAAGTGGCATAGAGCCCACGCCTTGTCTTATGGGTTAAACATCTCGATCAGGATCGTAATCCTTTTGTGCTTTGGCTGGGTAGCGGCACTTGCAAGCCTATTGGCTGCCATAGCGGTTCTTCAGATACCACTAATGCTTAACGTGGTCTGCCATATTCCCAAGCTCGGATACAAGAATTTCGCAAACAACGACGACTCGGTAAATGTGTGGTGGGTAGCGCTTCTTGCGATGGGAGAAGGTTGGCACAACAATCACCATATGTATCCCGGATCTGCAAAAACAGGCCTGACAAAGTGGGAATTCGACGCCTCCTGGGCTCTTATTTCATTGATGAAAAAATTCGGACTCGCTGGAAGAGTAAATGTCTGCCCGCAGGATCTTCCAGAAAGGCAGGCTGCGCCTCCGAAACGACGGACCTTCAATCTGGATATCAAAATTGACCAGCCGCTCAGCATTCAAAAGCGTATGAATTTCCACCGTCCGCTGCATATGCAGAGAGCAGTGCGAATCCACCGACCACTGAGTCTTCAAAGACCGATGCACATTCAGAGGGCTGTGAAGCTGCAAAGCCTGAACGCACCTGTCAACTCGAAGAGATAACGTAACAAGTGAATTCAGGTGTGAATCAATCAGCAGGGCTTTTTTGCAAATAGTAGGCAGAAAACCGGTTGAACCTTAAGACACTCTGATTCGGGTATACTATCGCTTGCAAAGCAAGTTGGAGATTGGCTCATTCGATGGATGAGCCTTTTTGTTGGTGAAGTATGCAACCAAGTTTCAAAGAAATCGTTGAAGAGATTGTCGCCAATCACCACAGTTTTTTGAGAAAGGAACTCCCGAAAATTTCCGAGCTTCTTGAAGCGCTAGCGGATGATTGCTCGCCGTCTGATGCACTTATCGAAGCCCAAAAGCTCTACAAGAAGGTGAGGTCGAAAATAGAGACTCATCTCAAAGACGAAGAGACCTTGCTTTTCCCGACCGGCATAGCACTGGAATCAGAGGACGTTGCACCTGTGACCGAAATGAATCTCCTCGAGCGTCTTCACGAGATGGAAGTTGAGCACGACGGATGCGGCAACGCCCTCACAACGCTCAGTCAGATGATTGCTACGTTACCGAATAAGGAACAAACAGAGCAGGTCATCAGCAAGATAAAGTCTGTACAAAAAGATCTCGCGATTCACGTCGAGAAGGAGAACACACTGGTGCATCCGCGGTTCCTCGAATTGTTCGAGGCGCGAAGCTCAGCACGTTGCTCTTGAACAATGTTCGGATTTGCTGAAAGAGTGGTGTCATGGTCAGTTTTTTGGTCAATGAATTTTGGTTTATAACATTAGTCAGTTGCTTCATTACGCTACCCGCGCTGTCGCTCTCGCCCAATACGGTCAACGCACAAATCGATCAGACCGAAAACGAGAGCACGCCGCAGCCGACGGCAACTTCGATAAGCAGCAAACTCAGCAACCAGCATCGCTCGACCAACAGCAGGTCGCGCCTATTCGGCACCATTTCGTTCGCCTCTACCTCCACATTATCATGAACTCAAACGCTCTCAAAATTTCAATCTTTCTGGGCTGCACATTCATCGCTAGTGCCATCGCTGAGCAACCAGAGACAATCACCACCACATCACGGAGCCTTCAAATGTCACCAACATCCAAATCACCGAGTGCGCCGAAAGGCTGGATGGTCGCAGGAAGCCACCCAAAGTGCTATGAGATGGGGCTTTCCGAAGATACAAAGCACTCAGGAACAAGATGCGCACAAATTCGCTCCACACAACCGGTCAACGGATTCGGCACTCTCATGCAATCGGTCAGCCCAGACTGTTACATCGGAAAGCGAATCAGGTTATCCGCCTACATAAAATCCAAAGACGTTGCGGACTGGGCTGGTGTCTGGATGCGCGTCGACGCAGGCAAGGAAGTTATCGGCTTCGACAATATGCAGGACAGACCAATCCACGGTGACACTGAGTGGACAAAACATGAGATTGTCCTTGACGTCCCGGAAAAGAGCACCAACATCTCGTTCGGCGTCTTGCTGTCCGGCACTGGTAGCGTATGGTGCGACGATTTTGAATTCGAGACAGTTTCTAAAGACGTAAAAATTTCAGGAGAGCAGAATAGGTCCTGTGGCATTCGGTATCAAAACGATAAGCCTATTAATATGGATTTTTCCGATGGACTTCGCTCAAACAACAAAGACGCATCGATTAGCGAAACTCCCACTGGTTGGTTCAAGCAGGTCAGGGACGGCGGCGAGACAATCATAGGCGTTGAAGAGTCGGAGACAGGCAATTCAGCCGCAGCTTTCATCAAGTGCAGTGATGGCGCCCATGGTGCGCTCCTGCAGGCAGTACTTGCCAACAAATATGTGGGAAAACGCATGAAGCTATCCGCAAAGGTAAAAACAGACTCAGCCGGATCAGCCGCGCTCTTCTTCCGAGCTGATGCAGGTCATAAACTTTCGGTTTGCTACGACTATATGGAGGACCGCAGGATAACAGGATCGTCTGAATGGACAGATTACGAATGCGTAATCGACATTCCTGAAGGTAGCGACAACATCTATCTAGGTGGCACACTCGATGGACCTGGCACTGTTTGGTTCGAGGAGTTCAAGCTAAAGGAAGTAGCGCCCGAAATCGCGACAACAGGTCAACACGGCTCGGTAGGGAGCGAAAAGCAAAAGAAAAAGAAAACAGCCCCGGCGAGCCCAAAGAAGCTGGTGAATTCTTCGCCGGTGAACCTCTCATTTGATCTTGAAGAAGCCAAGGCCATAAGCTGTGGCGGAATTGCTCCTAAAGGTTGGTTCCCCGCCGGTAGTCATCCGGACAGATTCAAAATGTTTGTTGATCCGAATGAGATGATGGACGGTTCGAGGTGCGCGTTGATAGAGGCTCTCAATACAAAAACGAAGGGCTTTGGCACTCTCATGCAACAAGTGGAAGCAAAATCATATCTCGGCAAGCGAGTGCGCTTAAGTGCCAAAATCAAAACTGACTCTGTGGATTGGGCGGCTCTCTGGATGCGCATTGATGGACCGGATGGTGATATCCTGGGCTTCGATAACATGCAGCACAATCCGATCAAAGACACCACCGATTGGAATTATTACGAGTGCGTACTCGATGTTCCTGAAGAGAGCGACAAAATAGCCTTCGGCGTGCTGATGAGCGGAGCAGGCAAGACCTGGTTTACGAACGTAGCACTAGATGCGGTGTCAGAGGATGTAGAGTCGACCGACATTAAGCATATCTTGTCGGAGCATGCAAAACCGGTGAACCTAAATTTTGAGGACGGCTAGAAGACTTTCACAAGGCAACCCGGTAGTCGCGCTCCTTGGCGCTCAGGAACAATCATCCCGAAATTGAGTGATTCACAATCTCGTCCGACTTCACGACGATCTTTGATTGGCGTTGAATGTATACCGGCCAATTCATCCTTGACCTTCGTCTAGCGGAATGCAGGAGCAACGCATCACCTGAGAGCGCGGGGGTTAGAATGACTCAGCCTTAATTAATCAGGCGATCATGATCTGCGCTACAACATCCTGCATAGAAGTTTCCTCGATTAACTTATCCGCGACAATCTGACCGCTGCGCATTGCAATGATGCGGTCGCTAACCGCAAACACATCGTTAAGACGATGGCTGATCAAAATTACTATCAGGCCACGCTCCCTCAACTTCTTGATCAGTTCTAGAGTATGTTCGATTTCACGAGCCGCTAGTGCTGCGGTTGGCTCGTCCATGATCAAGACCTTCGGGGCAAATAGCAGAGCCCGGGCAATGGCAACCGCTTGCTGTTGTCCCCCCGATAGCACGCCAACGGGTAGCTTCAGAATTGGAACGTTGATTCCCATCGTTTCCAAAACAGCGCGGCTTTCCTCAACCATTTTAGGTTGATCCAACCACCCGAAGAAACGCGTCTTCTCTCGACCGAGAAACAAATTGCTTACAACATCATGCTGTTTTGCCAAAGCAAGATCCTGGTAGATCATTTCAATACCAGCCAACCTTGTCTCGTGTGGTCCCAGATGCGTGAGCTTGAGTTCACCAAGGGTGATGTCACCGCGATCAGGATGATAGACTCCCGCAATTGTCTTACAAAGCGTTGATTTACCCGCACCATTATCGCCAACGATCGCAGTCACAGTGCCCGGACGAAACTGTGTAGTGATACCATGCAACACAGTAGTTGCTCCGAACATTTTGACTACCGATTGAAGCGCGAGTTCGCTCATCTCTCCGGACCAAGCCTCCGCAAGAATGATGCCAGAACCAGTACTAAGCCAACGAACAGTGTCTGATAAAAGGTGCTGATTGCCATCAGATTGAGCCCGTTCTGAAGGACCACTAGACACAAGATTCCTGCGAGTGTCCCAGGAATGGTGGCTCGCCCGCCGAAAAGATTGGCGCCACCAAGGACGACGGCAGTAATTGCGATCAATTCGTAATTCATTCCTGCAGTAGGGTCACCAGAGCTGGTGCGCGTCATAAAAATGTATCCTGCCAGTCCAGAAAAACAGCCCGCTAGAGTAAAGATAGCAAGCCGCAACTTCAAAACTTGAACTCCCATAGCCTCACAGGCAAACTGACTATCGCCGAGCAGTAAGGTATGGGCACCAAATTTGGTTTTACTCAAGATGAGGTAACCAACAACCATACCTGCCAACATCAATAAAGAGGGAAACGATAGTCCAACAAACTGAGCCTCTGCAATGCTCGTAATTTTCTCGTCCAAACCATAGATTGGTATGCCGTTGGTTAGAATGAATGCAACAGCTCGATAAATACTCATCATGCCTAGCGTAATGATAAAGCTGGGAGCCTTCGTTATGTTGATCAGCAGACCGGTCAACAGACCGCAAGCCGCACCAACTGCAGTAGCAACCAGAAGTGGCACCGGACCGCTAATTTGCATGTTCTGAACCATCCAGGCAGATACGACACTCGACAAGCCCATAGTGGCAGCCGTTGAGAGATCGATGGAGCCGCTCGCTATTACGAAGGTCGCGCCCACAGCCATCAGACCAATGACTGATCCGGCAGTCAGAATGTTGACAATATTGACCGGTGTAACAAAGACTGGTGAATTTAAGGCAAAAACAATGCTCATCAAAAGCAAGAACACCAGACACTGGAGCAGGGACGTAAAGTTGACATCGGCTAGAAGTTTCTTAGCGAACATACTTTAGGAGAGGATCGGTTTTTGACTCCAGCACTTTCTTTGTTAGAACAATTAGAGGTACTTTTTCGGTCTTCGCAGCACATTTGCCTTGAACACTCAGCTTCGCCAGCTCGACGGAGCGCTTGCCGATCAAATAAGGCAGCTGCGCCACCGTGGCGGTCATTCGTCCGGACACTATCGCCTTCCGAGCATCAGGAACACCGTCGACGCCGACAACGAGTATGTCTTTCTTTTTCGATGAATTGGAGCGAATCGCTTCCACTGCACCAAGTGCCATCATGTCGTTAGCCGCATACACAACATCTAGATCCGGATTTCGCGTAAGAGTGTCCTGTGTAATGTTCAAACCTTTTAGTCTGTCCCATTCAGCTGAGATTGAACTGACAATCTTGGCTTTCGGAAGCTTCTTAGCGAGTCCTTGCTTGAAGCCCTCTACACGTTGAGTACTGTTGGTATTGCCGACCACTCCCTCCAGCACGCTCACTTTGGGAGATTGTTTTTTGACATTTTCCGCGACGAACTGCGCGGCCCGCGCGCCAATTTCGAGATTATTGGTACCAATTGAGAATGATAGATTTACTCCGGCCCTCTTGGCCTCGTCGACGGTAATTTCGACATCCAATACACCAACTTTGATACCACTCCGTTGAGCCTCACGGAGACATTGCAGCCCAATTGAATTTGTGGTGCTGCACAGCACGATAATTGGAGGCTTTTGTGAAATAGCTGTCTGACAGAGATTCAGCGCTTCTTCCTTTGCTTGATCGCTGACAGTTGAGAGAACTGTGCATTGCACGCCCGTCGCTTTGCCACCATCCTCTATACCCTGTTTGACAGTTTGCCAATATGGATTGGCTAGCGACGGCAATATGAATATGTATTTGTCAGAAGCGAGTGCGCTTTGCGTCGTTACCAAGAACAAAATCGCAAATACAGAAAGTGCGTGCAACCAGTTACCCACCGTTCGAAACTTAGTAACGACGCTATCGAACATTTTTCAACAGAGGATCCTTTTTAGCTTCCAATACACTTTTTGTAAGCACCAATAATGGTGCTCGTTCAGTTCGCCCAGTCTTGCCTCCTCTGGCAGACTCAACGGCAAGCTGCACGGAGCGCTTGCCAATCAGATAAGGTAACTGCGTAATCGACGCTGTCATTTTGCCGGCAAGAATTGCCTTTCGCGCGTCGGGCACCCCGTCCACACCAACAACTACAACCTGGTTTGTTTTTCCCGCTGCTCTAATAGCTTCAACCGCGCCGAGTGCCATCACATCGTTAGCCGCAAATACTACCTTCAGATCCGGATTCTTGGTGAGCGTATCTGTAGTGATAGTGAGTGCTCGCAAGCGGTCCCACTCGGCGGAGGTTGAGGCAACTATCTTTGCCTGAGGCAAGACTTTTGCTAACTCGGCCTTGAACCCAGCGACTCTTTCGGTGCTGGGTGGACTGCCGATCACACCTTCAAGAATCAGTACTTTGGGAGCACCACCTTTGACAGTGCTTGCCACGAACTGAGCGGACTTCTTTCCGATCCCGATGTTGTCCGCCCCGATGGTAAAAGCAAGATCTACACCAGACTTTTTCGCCTCTTCAACCGACACAGTGGCATCAATGTCGGCAACTCGAATGCCTTGCTTTTGAGCCTTTCGAAAACACTGCAAACCGATCGCAGTGGTGGCAGCACCAAGCACAATAACAGCAGGCTTCTGAGAGATGGCCGCGTCGTTGAGATTGAGGTGCTCCTCTTTCGCCTGGTCGTTGTTGGGCGACAAAATCGTTACTGTCACACCCGCGTCCTTGGCACCGTCAGTGATGCCTTCTTTGATAGCTTGCCAGTACGGATTGCCAATCCACTTCAGGATAAAAACGTACTTGTCCGCAGCAAAGGCACTTGTACTTGAAGTCAGAATCGCCAGGACTAGAAGGCACGCAATGAGAATAGGTCTCATGTTAACTCCTACGCTCTCGGTCAACCAATATACTTTAGCCGAGAATGACACTTGACATTATTCTCAAATTAATTCGACCGATGACGCGGTACCCATCCTCGCAGACCATCGAGATCGATGCCTGCTCTTCAGCTGGTGCGTTGCACAAGTCGGCACTCACTCCAGCCAGAACAGTCGCTTCCACCATGGTCGCCCGTCCGTTTTCTTCGAAAAAAGTTCGGATACGAGATTAGTATCGGAGGCTACCATGCTTTCTGTCATCGGATGAGACTGCAATTGTTCATCCAGATAAAACTTGTAGTAGTCCCCATCGCCCCAGAATACACACCTAATATCTGGCTTTCCAAGGGGCTGCATTCTCTCGAGATTGCTGAATGATACATTGTTAAATGCAACAATCTGAGCCTTCTTTGCGAGCTCGTCCGGGAGCTGCGACACGTGCAACGGCTCCTCGGGCACGCCGACTCGTTCGTACGGCGTCATAGTGACCCAAGACTGCTCGTCATCAGTCTCCACGTCGAAGGTGTGCTCGTAATGATATAGCCCAATTGAAGCCGGTAAAGGTATGTCGAACTGGTCCGACAAAGCTTTCTTGCCGATGCTTTTTTCTACTTCTTCCATGAATTGGAATGCATCGTAGTCCCGCTTCGTTCTGAATAGTTCGAACTCGACAGGGATAGGACCATCTTCACCGGAACTCATCACTGCGACAAAACCATTTTCATCAACCGCGAACCACTCACAGTCCATGCTGTGCGCTGCTGGATAGTCAGATTGCGGCATCGGTAGCTGTTGCATTTCGTTGTCCTAATCAACTTGCTCAACCACTTACTTTATCCTACTTTCGCTCGGATGAGTTACCACAATCTCGGCGATCAGCTCTTCACAACATCCACGCAGAAGTTTCTCTCATGTATTTTGAAGCCATTTTTGGAGAACAGGTTCTGTGCGTCACAAAAACAGAAAGACTATCCAGCGGTTATGATTGGGACATGCAACTCGACTCGAATCAATCAGAAAGCAACAAACCGATCGCCAGCAGGAATCGGCTTCTCTTCATAATCTTCGCGATTGCGTTCGCATTATACTTGGTGATTTACCAAATGGATATGCGCTTCGTCGGTCCAATGAGCGCCGACGAACAGCGCATTCTCGAGAAGAAGCGCTCTCTGGAAAAGCAGTATGGCCTCTAGACCCACAATAGCGCAAGCGCGCCTGGCACAGCGAGCAGTCCCCTGACCTCGTTTCGATAGCAAAGGATAAACAACAAACAGCTGTTATGTCAGTGGTCACAAGATTGGACAACTTGAAGAATTATGGAAAGGTCAGCATAATTACCAATCTAATTGATGAATGAATCACGTCGCCTGATGAAAATTGACCGAATTTCAATCGAGTTATTGAACCGCTGCGCAAAAGCTTGTTCCTTCTGCTACAACGCGAGTTTGCCCGGTGGAACGCAGCTATGGCAGGCCAGGGAGGTTATTCAATTCGTGACGGACTGCGCTAACAATGGCATAAATGCAGTCTCGTTCGGTGGTGGAGAGCCACTCCAATACCCTGATTTGTTTGAGGTACTAGATTCTTTAAGGGGAAAGGTTTTTCGCTCCTTCACGACCAACGGATTGCTCCTCGATCAGTATTTGAACGATGTTTCTAAGGCAAAGCCAGATAAAGTCCACATCTCAATTCATTTTCCTGGAGACCGAGAGGAGGTCGATCGAGTGATCAAGCAAGTGTCACAACTCGAAGAGAATGGCATTCGCAGTGGTATCAATTTTCTCGTTGCAAATAGCCAACTCGAGCACGCAATTTTGGCGGCGCAGCACGTACGAGCCTCGGGCATCGACAATAATCGAATTGTCTATTTACCAATGCGCATCACAGATACGCCCAAGCCGAACGACATGGCGCGAGTCGCAGGGCAAGCGAACTTTCAATCGATGTCTTGCCTACTTGACTGTAACAGGAGCGAACGATTCTGTTCTCTTGATTCCGAAAAAACAGTGGCATGGTGCTCTTACACAACCGCACGCAATCCTCTCACAGAGCTTAGCTATGGCGGTCTGATGACAGCGCTCACAAATCTAGATCTGATTTATTGTGGTGGGATGCCCAGCGTGGATAACTAAACGAAGCAAGTCAGCTCGGCGTCGATTAGTGAGAGCATCCTTCGCATTTTTTAGGATCTACTGCGATCCACCTTCTCCATACGTCTTAGCCATCGCAGCAAAAGAAGACATCGCTCCAAAGCTCATACTTTCAACAGCATGCGCAGGTACAATGATCGTAGATGTTCCACCAGCCTTCATTACCTCATAAAGCATGTTCATGCCTCGAAGTTGCAGTGCCATTGGATTATCGTTGTACTCGCCAGTGCAAATTGCTCTGCAATAGTTACTTCGCTCTGCCCGAGCATCTTCCGCGCTTGCACCTCTCGGTCCGCCTGGGCGACAAGACTCATGGCGTGCTGCAATACGTCTGGAATTTTTATATCTCGCATTTGCACAGAGGTGACTTTCACTCCCCAAGGTTCCGTCTGGCGATCCAGCACTTCTGTCAACGCAAAGTCGAGACCGGATCGATCCCCGAGCACCTCATTTAGATTTTTCTGACCGATGATGTCACGGAGAGCAGTCTGGGCGGCACCAATAACGGCGGCACCGTAATCAGCCACTTCCAGCGCCGCCAATTTCGGATCCATTACACGCCAATATACAATGGTATCAACGTTGACCGGAACATTGTCTTTGGTCAAACTCTGCTCCGCAGACACCTGCGTAGTCATCGTGCGCACTATCGATAGTATATGGAGTTTTCTCCAAATACGGTATCAACCAGAAAATGCCTGGACCACGCACCCCGGCAAAACGCCCGAGCCTGAGAAACCACCTTGCGCTCCCATTCTGAGCAGATAAGAAACATCGCCTTAACGGTGACAAGGATTACACCCAAGAAAAATACGAATGCGGCGATTTCCATACTGAACCCCTCTCAACGATCGAACACAACATTCTACTCACATGTTGTGTTCAAACATCATTGAGAACATTTTGAATGGTTTAGCACTTAGCCCAACTGTGACGCCAAATCGAAGACGCGAATCGCCTGTGGCAGACGGCTCAAGCCCCAGACCGTGCCATCCACTCAATTCCAGCGGTAACGAGTAGAACGCCCGCATACAAGAATAGGAAAAACATAATCCATTGCACCGGCTTCGAGGAGATCTTCGTGACTTTGAAAACAAGAAAGTAAGCGATCGGGATGAAAATCGGCCAAGTCCAAGTAGCCAAGATCGCCGCGGGCCATGCCCGATCACCCTTCAAGCATAGAAGATGAAAACCAAGGAGGCCTGCGGAGAACTCTCCCAACGTCAAAACGACAGCACCAGGAAGACCCATCAAGGGAATGAACCCGAGAATAGCAACGGACAGAGCGATCGCTAATGACCACCTCATAAGATTGCTCCCAATGTTGGACCAAAATTTGATTCCCGCGATCAATAATCGTATCAGATGACGATCCAACGCGATAGTCAGAATCAACTACTGAGACGAACTGCCAACTCACGCGACCAGCAATTGCTTCAAAGTCGAGACACAGTTGGGAGTCCACGCCTTACATCGCTCAGTGAATTGTATAGGTCACACCATTCCTCGCGGAAGAAAACAGACAAGACCGGTGCAAAAAGTACTGGCGTTAGTCGAATGCGATACCAACTCTTTTTGCCGCGCTCAATTCTTGGTCGCGATCAGACCGACGCTCTCTTTGCCATCGAGTTGCAACCAATCGGGAAACTCAGGTCGCGCAAAGTACTCACATTCATCGATCGCAAAACCAGCCTCACTAAACACTCTTGTCAAAACATCCCTATCGAGCCAATTGCCGAGCTTTGGCAGCCCACTCGCACGAGGCGTATAGGAATGCATATCCAGGATGAGACCTGGCCATGGATCTCCTTGGTCCTTTCGGCGTGCGTATTCATCAGCAAATGCAGTCAGGGTTCCAACGAAAGGTGTTTCACAAATAACAAACACCTTTCCTCCTGACACCGTCCACTCGTGCACTCTTTTCGCAGATAACTCGATTGCAGCACCATCAAAAAAATGCATGACTCTGCAAATCAGTGTTGCCGCCAGCGATTCCGCTTTGACTTCGATGTTCGGAAACTGACCACAAAGTAACTCTAACCGAGAGCGCTCAGCCGCTGGCACGCGATCATAGAGAATGTTCAGATGCCTTTCATCAATGTCATTGGCCAGAACAGTGGCACCACATTTGAGGGCAGCAAGAGTAGCGACACCATATGCGGCACCAACATCCATAACACGAATCGGTGCATGAGCCGCGAAATCTACGAATGTCTGAGAAAACCGGTCGAGACCAGCAGTCATGTATCCTGTGTTATTCAACGTTTTCACAAACCCGTCTTCAACATCAGGCATGTGAGAGTCAGATTTCGTATTGTCCGGATTTGACATGTCACTTCCCTGCGGGATAAGCAAAGCCAATAACTCGACACGCGTCAGTGCGAATCTGCCAAATTGTACCGCATTGAAGAGCCACCCTCGTCGAAGGAGTGCCAGGTAGGCGCATGCCGTCCAGAGAATCGATGACTTACCTATGATCGTCGAAACAGATCTAGACGACGAGAATCAGCTACCTAAACTTAGCCGACGAGTTGCAGCCGCTAAGCCGTGGCGAGTAGGTCGAACGAACGATTGTTCCATTTGACGCCAAAGCTCACGAGAGCCTGGGCGAGGCTAATTGAGTGCGTTGCGGATAGTGTGAACAGAATCAAGGCTGTGTTGACCAATCGCTGATCGACCGGGCTGATGATGTTGAGCGCGTATCTCAACACCGCCGGATCGTCCATCGATTTGATCACATCTTCTCGCAATGGTGGTGTCCGCGCACTGTCGCGGTCAAAATCATCCGGATAGACTAGGTCTTCCAATTTCTTGTCTTTGGCGACCGCGGAGACAAGCTGTTCTACCTTTTCATCATTTATGTAGCCGCTTATCCGCAAGAATTTGTAGAAAGTACAAGGGGTATTTCGGTCCAACATGAGAGGCTCTTTGGTAGATTGGGCACTTATTGTCGGAGTGGTGTGCTTGCTCGCATTTTTCAGCAGATTGACCGCAGTCTCATACTTGATTCGACCTTGCCAGACGAGCGACTGCAGATGAAGCGATAGGTTAAGCAACTCTGCAGATACCACATTGTATTTGACCAGATACTGCCCGAGCAGCTGTTTCGTCTTGCCGGCAGAGCGAACCGCACAAGAAAGATCATTTGTCGAGACAAGCCCTGCTGCAGCAAGAATGCTTCCAATTCTGACCTTATGCGGCGGGACAATGCCGATCTTATCGAGCGTCTCTGATTCTGACATACCGATTTTAAGTCGTCTGATAGCTTGTTCTCGAAGCATGGTGTGCGCCCGCAACTCGCGCTGAAGGGCAAGAGCCAGACGGAGCAAGCCTTCCGAGATACGATTCAGTAGAACAAGCACCTGCCCGAGAGGCAGACCGCTCGATTCGGACACCGTCAGACCGAAATCCAGTTGGTCATTGCTGAGCATTCCAGACTCCACAAGCATTTCGCCGAGTCTATTGCGCTGACCTTGCTTCACATCAATTCGAAGGGCGCCCAGTGCCTCAGCAAAGGTTCGCTCGCGCCATCGCACGATATCCATCGCCTGTGCCGCCTGCTCCAGATTGATGGCATCATCGCGAAGCAGCGACTGCGCCTCGACTACAGCAAGCAGGATACGCTCTGGCAGGTTGCCGGTTACAACCAGGGCCTTGCCTATCGGCAAACCGGTGCACTCCGACACCGAAGAGCCTCGGCTCAATTGATACGGCGTAATAAGGTCAAATCTCTTGAGCAGGTCTCCAATAGTAAGGTCGTTCGGTTCGGTGTTCATAGAAAGGGTGCCTCGATGTTCTTCGTCAAGAATGAATGCCGCCGTTGCCGAGTCAAAAGGACCCCACATCCCGCAACTTGATTGTATGGTCCAAAGTTTTCAAACTTGTGACATTTTTCGAGAAAAACAGTTACTACATTACATTTCGCCGAGGATCGCAAGATTTAAGGTTTCCCCTCGGCAAACTCTCGTTCTATAATCGCAAACAAAGGCTGAATCCTCGGTGCGCCGCACCCCCGACGGATAGAATTATGCAATTTGATCGCCTGGAAAACAGCCTTTGTCAGCATCCAACTGTATACTTATGAAGCTACGCAGATCCGTTTCATCTATGATAGGGGAATGCCTTTGCTTACTTCCCACCGCGCGAAATTCCGAGCAGGTTTCCACGCTGCAGACAGTACCTATTGCTATTTTATAAACCACAATGAAAACATCAGCACAATCCATAACTCAACTCAGCAACACGCAAGGACTCGATGATAGGCTAATGTACGACCTCTGGCTTGGACAGTGGCTATTTCCGTCCATGATAGCCGCGGACGAGCTTGGCATCGCCGATATTTTGCATCAGCAGCCAGCAGCCGCCGACGATATAGCGCGGAAGCTGAATGTCAACGGACTTGGCGTCGCAACGCTATGCGATTTGCTGGTCTGCTTAGGTTTTTTGAGTAAAACAAAAGACGCTTACAGCAATACACAGTACGGAAATAAATTTTTGACGTCAGCAAGCGAAACCGGGTGGGGTGCCATTTTTAGACCTCTGCAAGCCGGTGAAAATGCGCGCAAGATTGTCGACTCAATCAAGAAAGGCGGTTGTCACATCGCATCCGATGGCAACACGTTTTCGGAGATGTGGGAAGAGGGCGCCGTCACGGAGCAGGCCGCTCGTGAGTTCATTCCGAGAATGCACTGCCTAATCCTCCCGACTATGAGAAAAATCGTGAGCAACAAGCTGTTCGCTATGGCAAACTCGGTTATAGATGTAGGCGGAGGCTCCGGGGCACTCGGCGTAGCGCTGGCAGAAGCCGGCTTACAATGCAAGTACACTCTTTTTGAACTACCGGCGGTGTGCACGCTTGCCGACGAGTATCTCAAAGCGGCAAAGGCAGCCAACTATAACATGCACAAGGGAAGCTTCTTCACTGATCATTGGCCAATGGGTCACGGTGTCGTTTTTCTGAGCAATATTCTGCACGATTGGCCACCCTCTGTAGGAATGTCCTTGATTCAAAAGGCGTATCAAGCCACTGCTCCTGGTGGCAAAATTGTCTTGCAAGAGATGATTATGGACGAGGACAAAACTGGTCCACTCATACCGGTACTGTTCTCCCTCCTGATGTTCATCAATCATACCGCGCAGCAATTCACTAGATCAGAGCTATTCGCAATGCTTGAAACAGTGGGGTTCGTCAATCCTGAAGTCACCGAGGCTGGTGCCTACTACTCACTAGTCACGGCATCAAAACCGCTGATCTAGACGTCTAAAACACTATTTCCAAGCGATCACCCTGATGGCAAAGTTGCAGCATTCGGAGCTCGTAGACTGCTCAGGATGTCATTGTTTACTTTTCACGTTCAAGACGCGTCGCTTCTATTTTGGTCCTCAATTTGACCCAAATTTAGTAGCAAAGCTACTCATTTACAGTAGAAGAAGCGTGACTCATTTAATTCGCACTTTCTAGCGAGTTTTTGGAAGTGATACTGCTGAAGCACCAATCGGTGGTGTGCTTGATCACCTATTCTTTCTTCTTCTGCTCGTTAATGAGACTGACGACGTTCGGATAATCAATCAGAACAGGGCTCTCGCACTCCGGATCTTGCGCTAAAGCCTTAGCCACGCATTCACGCGCGGCGGCTTCGTCTTTATCGCGAAGATTGGCCTCAGCGAGATGTAGCCAGGCATTGACATAGTGAGGGTTGATCTCCAGCGCCTTTCTCAAGAGCGCCTTGCCCTCGGCGATCTTGCCATCCTTAACATAGACAGACCCAAGGTTTCCATAAGGCCATTCAAAACCCGGATACTCTTTGATCAATTCGTTGAACGTATTGATAGCGCCGTCTTTGTATACCATTATCAGATTTACGCCCATGATGTTCTTTGTGATGGCTTCCTGCGATACCTCGTTGACGGGAAGGTAGGCCTTGAGGTAACTCTCAGCCTTTTTTCCGACGCCGTCCGGGCTCAACTCCATAGCCATCCTGAGGGATTTCCGTCCCTGTTCAGTCCATCCGGCAATCTTGTATCGCTTTCCGAGCTCGTAGTATCTTTCCGCGGTCAATTTGGGCGGGACCTCCTTTGGAGGCGCTTGCATCATGTTGTTGGCGACAAATGCAACCAGACATCCAACCAGCAACATCGCGAAGAATGAAATGAAAAACACTAACTTTTTCACTATCGAAACGACCTCCGTCATCTCTACGAGTGCGTTTGCCCAGATTGGCTTAAAAACTAGACAGGTCTGGAAAAACGCTTCAAATACTATCGTACCGTAAATGGTCACTGATGGACGTGGCGACTCGCCCTCTGGAGCCGTTTTGCAGAACATGTTGCGCCGCCTGTTCTGCCGCTAGTCCTCAGCGAAGCAGCCTCAAAACGTCCGCAAGTGAACGTTTACATCGTACCAGAATTGATACCAGGCCAAGCAGTATCTCACTCCGGTATCTCTAAATCGCTAAAGCAAATGTACAACGAGGAAGGACCGGACAAAGCTACTTGCGGTGCGCGGATCAATCGCTGAGCGAGTACATTGGAAAGGCAGTGGCCAATCTCGATCTTTAATTCACATGTAATCAAAGGTTCGACAGTCGTTCAGGAACAAAAGAAGGCTCGGCTAAGCAAATTGTTGCGTGAGCTCGCAAGCGGCAGTTGACGTTCCAGAAAGACGGGAGATACTGTGCTTCAGCCGCATTCGGCCCAACGCCATTGAAACACTCATGCCGCCCAAAGCGCTAAAAACTCCATGGCTGTCCAACGAAGAAAGTCAATTACTAACTACGGTGCCTTTTACCTTGGTTACCGTTTTGCCACTGCTGGCGCCACTTGGTTGCCTGTTCCTCGAATTGAGCATTGTTGAAACCGATTTGAAGGCCTCGGGATCTGGCAGACATTGCGTCTGTGCCCTGAGTGGCTTCACTGCTGGTGGCACCTTGACGTAGTTGCGAGTATAGAGATTGGTGCCTACCGGGTTAAGCCTCATACCGCCATTGCGTGATTGGCGATCATTCACTAGTTGATCTTCCAGCTCCTCCGCCTGACGCTCGAGGTTGTCCGCCTTTTCTTTCGATTCCTGCTCTTTCATTGCTGCTTTGGCAGCCCCTAGCTGCTTGAGATTTTCTGCATTTACTGCTGCTCTCTGCCTCAAAACTTCCAACTGCTGGTGAACAACGGCAGAATTCCTTCCCTGCTCGTTAGCAAGGCGTTCCACACGCTCGTGCTCACTACGAGCCTGGTTATCAGCTTTCTTCACATCATCATCTGCGTCACGCTGGCCGGCTTCTAGCGCTCGCTCCTTCGCTTTGGTTACTTGATAGCGAATGAGCTCGAGAGTGCCAGGCGGAATCTTCGTCGATTTTCTGGTGGGACACTCCTTCGCCTTCGCAGCATGCAATTGGCGGACCTCTATTCCATGCTGAGCTGCAGAAGCAGATTTACCAAGTTGAGATTCTGATCCGGCAAGATGTGCGACAAGAGCATACTCATGCGATGCCTCTGCCAATCTGTTTAACTTAACCAGGCAATGTGCCTTCAAATATCGAGCTTCAAGAGCCTTGGTTTTTGACTCCAAAATCGTATTCAAAATCATCAGTGCTTGCCCCGATTTATCGCTCAAATAGAATTGCTGAGCCTTATTCAAATCGGCGTGCTCCTGCCCATAACAAGGCAGAGCCGTATGCAAGCCAACCGCAATCGAAATGAGAAGACTGAGTCGTTTGTGCATCCACTCTCCGAAATCTCCACTAAAGCCATTTTAGCTCAGAAATCCGTCCAGCGTCCGCCGCTCGCAAATATCATAGACGCACCAGTTCTATCAGCGCATACTCGCGGTGCCATTCTGCTGGAGGTCGATTTCGACAGGTACGTCGAGCATAATTCCATTGTAATTGACCTTGCGAGTCTGCCCGGAGAGGCTTCCGCTTTGCGCAGCGGAAGCGGAGGCAGCTTGCGCGCGGGCCTGATCTTCGCGTCGACGAGCTTCGGCTTTGGCTTGTTGCTGCTGTGCGTACTGGGTCGCCGCGATGGCGACACCAGTGGCCACACCAGTAGCGAGCGTAGCCGAAGCCTTGCCGTAGGCTTGCTTCGTCATTTGCCCCATGCGCTGAACATTGGCTTGATTAGCATTCGTCGTAGCTCTAAGCTGAAATTGCAAGTTGCCTTGCGAAGCACCCTGCTCAAACGAGTCCATCGCAGAAGATTGTTGTTGACTAAGTTCAGAAGCTGCAGCATCAAGTTCTGCAAACTCGTTAGTGTCACCGGCGGTGCCCTCAGGGTTGGTCCCAATCGCACCAGCTCCAGCTGTCGGTGGTGGATTGCGCGTCCATGAATGCCAAGCATCGTCATCGGAAAAATGACCGATTCCATTTTCGTCGATCGCGGAAGCTCCGATGGGGTGTCCATCTGGAGCAAACTGAACTGGCTCACCTGCAGGCAATTGGCCAGTCGTTCTTACGACCTTATCGGGAGCATTCTTGAAAGGCTCTCCGCCATTAAGCGACGAATTGGCGGCTTCATTCTTAGACGAATTCGGATCATTTTTGTCTTTTGGGTCGGACTGCTTAGCGATAGACTGATCAGCACCAGCGTCAGGAGCGCCATCACTCGGTTGATTCGCAGACTTCGCATCACCAGAGTGGCTTTCTGGCTGGCCGGGCTGATTGGCGGCCTGGTCCGTGTGACCCGTAGACTGGCTCGTAGTCGCCTGAGCCGCGCCTTGACCTATAGCATCTTGATTAGGAGCACCACTCGCAGCTGCCTGATTCGCAGGTGAATTGTGCGCATCACTTTGATTTACAGGAGCTTGACTGGAGGCACCGCCCGGTTGATTGACGGTAGGCTGGTTAATGACAGCATTTTGCTGACTGTTACTAGCAGTCGACTTATTCGAGTTGCTATAAACTTGACTCGGATTTACCGAGGTCTGAGAAGAATTTCCAGACGGCGCAGAATTGGAACTCGACGAAACACCAGTGCTATTCGTATTCGCTGGTGAAGCCTGTCCGTCATCGACACGCGGCTTTGGCAGGTTGGCTGGCACAGAACCATTCGACTGGTTAGCGCCTCCACTCGTCGTCCATGTCGCCTGCTGGCCACTTCCTACATTTGAAGGTGGTCGATTGATACCAGTTGAAAGCGGAGGGGAATAAACTGGTTGAAAGCCTTGTCCAGAAGCTGGAGGCGACACGTAATTGCCGTAAAAAGTTCGCGGTGGTGGCGACGGTTGGCTGATCACTTGTTGCTCTACGAAATCCTTGCTTGGAGTGCGTACCGGGCTCGGCATCGGAACCTTCGGCGGCTGAAAACCAGTCAACGAGTTGACGGCACTGTTGGTGGTATCGAATACGGAACCAGAAAATGAGTTGAACTTCTCTGTGATTTTGCTCATAACAAACATCCGTTGCTCCCGAGCGGCCTGCGTTAATTTCGACAGGTAAGCATCAAGCTTTGCCCCAACCTCGATGTCGGTAGAATGGGCGAAATTAGCGATTTGCTGCGTCTTAGTCGCGATGTAGTCTCTCGGTGTCAGGTCAGGGAGCTGATCGACATAAGAGAACAGCTGCGCCTTTATATCACCATCGACATTCAACTTCTCCAAAATCTTACTGATGGCCGTCTTCGTCTGTGCCTTTGGTCCTGGTCCCACTAAATCCGGAATTTTCATTACGCCGGGTTTTCCACCACAGAGTTTCGGGGCGAGTGGACCGGCGCCCACACTCTGCATTCCCATCGTGCAAGCCTCAAAATACATGCTTTTCACGCTAGCAAGCATGGACTTGCTAGCATTGGTCATAGCCGCATCTTGAATCACCGTTTCTGTGTTCTGGGCGAAGACTGGCTCCGCACAATAAGCAGCAAGAGCGACAGCCAGGAGAGTCTGATTCAGATTTTTCATTTTATAACTACATTACGCCGACTTTGCTGTCACCAAATTTAGTTTCATACATATCTTTGACTTTCTTTCGAAACTGCTCAACGTTCTCACCGTGAACCTCTACAGTGTCGTCGTCAAGCTTCATGAGAAAGCTAATTTGCGCATTCTTACCTTGTGTATAGGCCGGAACAAAAGTCTCGTGCAGCTCTTTCTGAAGCTTGTTGAGATCGACGGCGACCGTCGCGGCAGAGGCGCCGACCGCACTGAGCAATCCACTTATTGGAACATCCGGACAGGCAAGCGCCGTAGCTATTGATCCCGCCGTACCAGCGACGGAAAGGACCGCAGACAAGTTGCGACGTCTCTTATTGGCGCTGACTTTCCTGGCATAGTTCATCTCGGAATAGCGAGCGACTCGGAGCGATTTGGCGAACTCGCCATCAACAATTTTTTCCGATAGAGTGCAAGAATCACCGTCGGATTGAGCGCGTTGCGCTAAAGCGGCATGATCAAGAAAACGAAGCTTTTTCTCAAACTGCATGACAGACTCTTTCTTGGTCTTGCCTAACAGGCAATTCGTAACATCAGGCGTTAAGTCTTCAAAGTACTCAGCGATAAGCAATGACCTGGTCTGAGCCAGATCTCTTGAATTGAGGGCGGTATCAATGCACTTCCAGTAGGAATCGAATTGTTTGGTAGTAGCAGGGTCCACAGCGCGTTTTCCACCTTCTGCTTCGTACTTGAGAGCGCGTGATGCGTACTTATGATCAGAAGACAGCTCAATGAACTTTTGAGTGCTTTCAGTACCTTGTTCTGTTTTAAGACGCTTCAATTTGCCACCAGTGCAAATGATGTTGTAGAAATTCTCGATTGTGTAACCAGATGCGCCACCGCCGCCGGTGACTGACTGTCCAGCTATCAAATTCCGCTGTCCACCAGTGGTGGTGGTAATGGATACATGTACTCGAGAATTGTCCCCGAAGGTATCAGGTGATCCAAGATGTTTCGACGGATTCTCGATTCGAGCGGGGCTGACTTCCGCGAAAAGATCAACCAGCACCACGGGCGGTAGCGGTTTACTCAGAGCAACGGATAACATCTTTCCATCAGCATATTGAAGTTTGGTTGGAATCAGGACGATGCTTTTCGGAGGCAATTTCTTTTTCAGATATTCATACAGCTCGCATGCAAGAAAGCTGGATTTGACGACCTGTTCGTTTACGGCGCTCTCTAGTGCATCAGACGATCTCTTCTTGAAATGCTTCATTCCAATTAAGTTGCGGGAAAACCCATTCTCGTAATCGATTGGAAATTGAATTCCAACCAGCGGGAAAGGATAGTCTTGCGGATAGCTGAGTGACAGCTCCGTTTTTTTCTTTGCTTTACCGACCTTCGCTTTCTGGTCCTTCTCATCGGCTTCAACTGCGCCTGATAGTGTGGATACTGTCTCATCCTTCTTTTCAGAAGACGAAGATGAAGCTGCTCCTGAAGTGTTGGCGGTTGAAGGTGTTTCGCTAATCGACTTGGTATCGGTCAGCGAAGTGGCTTCCGTAATCGGCTTGGAGCCTGTCAGCGACATTTGCTCGCCTGCAGGTTTGGTATCAGTCAGCGACGTTGTTTCAGCTGCCGACTTGCTATCGGTAATCGACGTAGCTTCCGCTGCCTGCTTGGCGTCTGTCAGCGACATTGGCTCGCCTGCAGGTTTGGTATCAGTCAGCGACGTTGATTCCGCGGTCGACTTGGTATCGATGAAAGATGAGACCTTAGTTGTTGGCTTAGTGTTCGCCAACGACGCTTTTGCATCAGTAGAATCAGTAAGCGATGTCACGGGTGGTATCGGCACCACAGTTGATGGCGAAGTTGTCAAAGGGGCATCTGAACCACTGGTTAAAATGCCGCCCTCTGCAAACGCTTCATATCCATGAGAGCCTTTGACTGGAGCTAGTAAAGAGAATGCAATGAGCGTTGAGTAAAAAACAATGTCTACCCGACGGCGTTGATTGGTTGTCATATGAGGTCCACGCGAAATCGCACTAACGACATAAATAGTAGAGCAGCGAAATGTGCTCAGCTACCAGGACATCAAGAGCCAGACCGCGCGCGCCTGCCAAGGTTCGCACTCCGAAAGGATTTCGAAAGAACGGTACCATCAATTAATTTTCCATAACCGTAACGACACACCAAGAGACAAACTCTTCCGCATCCAGAACCGTTTTTTTTGCTACTCTAATCGATATCTTCGCATACACCTCCCACACGCACGGCTGAGTGGAGTCTCAGAACTAAGATGGCCACTTTGAAAAAATCGATCACTGTCGATGCCGAACAAAAAGACGTTTGGAATGCGATAGTCAGTTATCGAGATTCGCAGCCTCACAGACGCCGAGTTGTCTCCAGCGAAGGCGAACGGACCGTGGTTGAAGAGAGTTTTACCGGTCTTCCGGTGGTAGGTGAATCTCGACTCGTGTACGAGGAAACCGAGACACCGTTCAATCGAATAGATTTTCGCCTCCTTGAAGGTGAGCACTTGTCCAAGTTTCAAGGCGCCTGGATACTGACCAGCGATGGCAACGCAAAAACTTCAGTCGAGGTGACGGCAGAATTTGACATCGACCTGCAAGTTCCATTCAAAGACACGATACTGAATCAGCTCGCTGAGATGGACATGTCAAAACGCATCTCCTACATTAAGGACACGGCCGAAGCGGGCCAATAGCCACGCTCCAATCTTCAGTTGCTAACCAGAAAGAATCCGTTCGGATTACAGGCGAAGGGGCATCCGAGATCAACTTCGATCGAGAAGTTTTTATTGATTTGAAGCGAAGACGCTCACTTCGACTCATCCCTCGGACTGTTTATGACCTCCTCGAACGCAGCAGGCAGTTTCCCACTCCCCACTCCCTCATCACCATAAATCAGCCCCTGTTTTTCAACGACAAAAGGATCAAGCCTTGTCGGAGGGAGCGTCTTTCTTTTAGGATCCAGTGAACCGGACTTATTTGTATCACCGAACACCACCTGCGCTTGGCTGGTATTAGATGCAGTATCAGGTGGTCCGTAGCGGACCTCGCCATTACTGTTCTCCCCAACGACTACCCACCCAGGAGGAATGGTAGCGGCGGACCTAGCGTTCCCGTCCTTTTGCCCACCTGCTGAATGCGTGTTCAGTTGAAGATCGGTGTCATTTTCAGGAAAGGAAACGGTGCCCTTCAACTTTCCGTCTCCGACGACAGATGTCGATGAGCTCTTCGTCAACTCTGTGCCACCACTCGAGCGCAGCTCAGAGCGGACGTTCACATGGGCTTCTCCACCACCAGCAGCTCTCGATGTCGAGTCACCACCGGCACTCAAATCCGCAAGATGCTCTCTCAATGAAATCACTAATGACCTTTAATTCTGTTGATCGCGGCGCCAGCTTCTCCACCCACTTCTGCGTCTTTGAGAAGTTTTTTCAACTCCGGTAGAGCAGACTTTGCGTCCGGTCCAATTGCACCCAAAGCATTGATTGCAGCAATCTTCACGCTTGTGTTCTTATCAGCTAAGAGCGCGCACAATGCCGGAACGGCGGTCCCAGCCTCGGGGCCCAGACCGGCGAGCGACTTAGCCGCAGCCAGTCGAGCGGAATCAATCTCATCTGACAGAAGTTTTGTAATCTCCGCGACTTCGCTCTGCGGAGCAGGAATGGTCTCCAATCCACAGGCAGCCGCAGTCCGTAAATCCTTATCACCATTCTTAATGCTGTCGACCAGAGCCGGGACTGCGCTTGCCGCTCCTGCGCCAAAATCTCCGAGAGCGCGCGCAGCCAACTGCTTTACGACAGGCTCCTGGTCATGCTGAAGCGCGTTGATAAGCGCAGGGACCGCTTGCTCCGGCATTTTGCCGATGTCACCAAGTGCACTTGCTGCATAGGTTCGCTCATATCCGCCCTCTTCACTTTGCAAGAAGGTGATCAAAGCCGGGACTGCAGCACTCGCCGCAGGTCCGATGTTGCCTAGCGCATGAGCAACCTCCCCTCTCACCTGCATGGACTCATCGCGCTGGAGGACTTCAATTAATGCCGGAATCGCAATAACCGCAGCAGGACCCATTTCCGTGAGGTGGAATGCGGCTGACTTGCGCTCGTACTTGTCGAGACTACCGAGCTGCTTTAAGGCGGCTTGAACATCGGCCTCTCGATAATCACCAGCAAATGCACTAGAGGTGCAGAGCACGCTGAATGATAACGCGAGGAGAGCCGCTAGGGCCCCGTTTCCGGACATCGAAATTCTAGACATGAAAAATGCTCCCTGGCAAACCTAGCTTATTGACCAGCCACTTGTCGGATTTAGGATGCCTTTTGACAACGAAAATACCTAGAACCGAATTTATACAAGGGGAGGAGTCATGTTGATCTAGATTCATGACATAAGCAAAAGATGTTCTAGTGATACCACTCAAAGTGAATGACCGGAATTGGCCTAACAACTCAGCGACCACTGCAACAAATTCTTGACGAACAGTCAGACCTTCAGCTATAGTTTGAATACTTTCGAGACTCACGCATTTTGCAAAGGAGGGCTTATGGAAATTGTAATTCTCGCTTCCGGGCGCAATACAGTCACGCGTCGCCGCTCTCCTGATGCGGCTCGCTAAGACATCTTTGAAGCGCTGCTGCGAATAAAGTAAATATTGCGTCCTTAACTTGCATGTAGTTTTTTTGCAATTTAGGAACGACGATAATGATAAAACCTTGTTTTTCTGCGCTTGTCGAAGCGCCGTCTATCTGCGCGCGTGTTAACGCACAGGATAGAAATTCATACGTTGTCGAACACAATGAGGGAGAAGTCAGAGCTCAATTACTAGGCTCGCTTCGTTTCGAAGCGCCTGACCAGATGGCTCTTCCCGTGGTCGGTGACTATGTATCACTTAAGTTGAACGACAATCTGGCAATCATTGAGGAGGTATTGCCGAGACGTAACGTATTCTCCCGGCGTGCCATTGACGGCAGCCATTCACTACAACCAATAGCAGCCAACCTGGATACGCTGTTCATAACGATCGCCATAGATCGCGATTTCAATCTTCGACGCCTGGAACGGTATGTAGTGGCTGCCACCGCATTCGGTGTTCCGTTCGCCATTGCTTTGACAAAAATCGATCTAGTCACCTCAATCGATTCATTCCTCGAGGAGGTACGGAATTCAATGGCAGATATTGCAATCCTGGCGCTATCGGCTCGCAAGGGAGGAGGACTCGACTTGCTTCGACCATTCCTCGGACCGGATCGCACCATTGCCTTCGTCGGATCAAGCGGGGTGGGAAAGTCTACTCTGATCAACGCGCTCGTCGGCAGCAAAATACTTGCGGTTAACGAGGTGCGCGAACATGACCGGCGAGGACAGCACACTACTACGAGACGGCAGCTCCTTAGGCTACCTGACGGCACATCGATCATCGATACCCCAGGAATGCGGGAGTTCGCGCTTGCAGATGCGTCCGGCGGTATTGACGCGACCTTCGACGACGTCTCGACGATAGCAGTCCAGTGTCGCTTTCACGACTGCCGCCATGACACAGAGCCTGGATGCGCAGTCCGAGAAAGTGTTGACGAGGCACGGATAGAAAGCTGGAGAAAATTGCAACGCGAAGCAGCTTTCGAAGCCAGAAAAACAGATCGCCGCGCCGCCTCCGAAGAAAGGGACAAGTGGAAAGCCATTCATAAGGCCAACCGCCGCCGAATCAAGGAGGGCTACTAAATTTGACTTAGACGCGAAATGTGGAGTGAGTTAGAGAGCCGCTTCGGCGGAAGCAATGATCAGCACATTCGTGTTCCGATCATACAATCCGGAAATGAGATCGCCATGATCAGCAAGAAGAATAGCGAGACAGCAGTGGTTTACGAGATAGATAGACTTGTGCCTGACATGAAGAAAAGCGCCTATCAGTAGAGCCATTCACTTTCTACTTGATCTTCTCCAGCCGGAAAACAAATTTTTGCGTAGCTGTCATCCTATAGCCATCGAATTCGATCTCGAACACTTCGGGAATCGGCACACCACCTCTAGTATCATGGTATTTAGCAAGCGCGTTGAAGCAATCTGTTACCCAAGAGTATACCTTTGATTTGTGCTCTTCGGGAACGGAGCCCAACATGTGCGCGACCTTCCATTGATTGGTAAGCGAATCACGATAGGGACCAGGATTTTTTGGATCAAACCGCCTACGAGGCGAAGGTTTTCCCGCTTCTGCATATAACCAGCCTTCATAAACACCCTCGCACGGAACAGGCGCGGAGAGCTTGTGCCCAAGCGGAAATTCATTGTCGACGAGTTTAACCTGAATTTCATTACCGCTTCTATGACGCAGCGGTCCGTAAGAGCCGCCATAACAATCGACAAATGGAAAAATCCGAGACATCTCGAAATCGCTATTCATTTTAGACACGGATATCTTTTTATCAATCAGACAGTCGTGAATGATTTGCAGATCCGAGAGCTTGAGATGACTATATGGGTGAATCGCAGTGTTTGCATCCTGAACGGTCCACTGCCTCTCGGCTGCCCATTGCATTGCATGCTTCACAGAGCGATTCTTGCGCCATTCGCCATCAACCTCGACAATAGCACCAATATTGAGCATGCCCAGCATCAGACAGATCGCTTCTTCTCTTTCGAACTTCGCATGAACACGAGCTGGAGGCGATAGGGTAAAGATTAGCTTCCCATCTCGTAATTCCAACTCGCAGCAGAGCAAATCACTTTCAATTTTGTTTTCATAAACCCAACCGGAGAGACATAAAGCGGCATACTCAATGACGGTTCCAGCCGAAAATTTGGAGTCAATCAACAAGCGATTCACTTGCAAGCGCCTCCACCTGCGACTATCGAAATTGCATTGGATTCAGCAGATTGGGAAACAGCAAACCTCTCGCACATACAATTATTGCGCGAAATAATATCTTCCTTGAAGTTCCGAAGAGCTTCGATGACCATGTATAGCGGACCTTTGGACCGACAAAAGCTGACTAAGGTTAAGAGTCTAGCATTTAATGGATCTTGGATGAATTAAACAACCATGAGACTTCGTCAACCTGAATAACGACAATGTTTGTCGCAAAAACGCCAATCGGCAGATGGATGCCGTCTGCGCGAACCGGCAATCGCAGAATTCGCTTAACGATTTGGTTCTCAATACCGTACAATTATTGCCCCTGGGTATCAGGTTGGATCATGGGTAAGCAAACTAATCTAACTGTAGAGTTGGAGCGGGAGTACACGGCGACGCCTGGCGCTTTGTTTTCTCGCATCAAGGACGGCACTATATTTAAGCTAACCGGTGCAAAGCAGGTTTCCATCCAGTTTTTAGAAGATGGCAAATATCACCTGGATTTCGGTGAGCGTACGGGTCGTCACTGCTTTATAGAAGGTCAGTTCACACGCATTGTGCACAACGAGCTGGTAAGCTGCGTTTGGAGTGTAGAAGGATTTCGCGACGAAGATGACAAAGACACTATCCTCACCTTCTCCATTACCGATCTTAGCGGCTCCGCCAAGCTGTGCTTAAAACACGAGATGATCCGAACAAAAGAATCCGCTGATGGAAAACGCCGCGGTTGGAGCGAAGTTCTGAGTGACCTGGAAGCCTGCTTGAGTGATTAGTTGAGTTTGTGCAGTGGGAGATACGATTATGTTCGCAGGCAAAACAGCGTTAGTCACGGGTGCCTCTTCCGGAATCGGTGAAGCAACTGCATTGGCATTGGCAGAGGCCGGCGCGGATGTCGCACTCAATTACCTCCTCTATCCCGATTCGGCTCAAGGACTGACGGAGAAGATCGAGGCGTTGGGTCGAAAGGTCCAAAAGTACGAAGTAGATGTGTCCGATCGGCTCAAGGTCGAAGGAATGGTCGACCACATTGTTGAAGATTTCGGCAGAATAGACATGCTCGTTACCTGCGCGGTCTACAGCGATCGAGAACCGTTTCACACCGCTGGAATAGAGGGGTTTCACAAGACCATCGATGTAACTATGTGGGGCGCTTTCAACGCACTCCGAGCGGTGACTAACAAGTTAATAGCGCAACAGGCGGGAGGCAGCATCGTTGTGGTGGGCTCACCACATGCGATATCACCTTTTCCCAACGCAATGGCATACAACATGGCTAAAGCCGCTGTAGTCCAGATGGCCAAGACAGCGGCGGTCGAATTGGTAGAACACGATATTCGCGTAAATGTTGCTCATCCAGGCTGGACCGACACCAAAGGCGAGCGGAAATTTTTTTCTGAAGATCAGCTTCTCGAGGGCGGGAAGAGTATTCCGGCAGGACGACTCGCGAGATCGGAAGAGATTGCCAGGGCAATTCTATTCCTATTGTCCAACGAATCTGAATACATAAATGGAACCGAGTTGGTCATTGATGGTGGCTTTTCGCTTCCATGGAATAAAAGCCGCGTCAGTCAGAAAAAATAGTCCAGCAAGTAGGAAAGCACAAAAATGAAAGCGCTAGAACTAACCGCAGAACCAATACTCAAAGCCAATGCCCTTCTCGGCGAAGGATCGATATGGAATCAAGAGATGGGAGTTCTTCATTGGGTTGATATCGACGGTTTCAAAATACATACCTACGATCCTCGCACCGGCGAAGACACTTCCATCCCGACTGGTACCCACGTCGGAACTGTCGTCAATAGAACAAGGGGTGGGTTTGTCGCGTCACTGCCAGGCAAATTTGTTGCCTTTGACGAGGCAGGTGCAATGAGCGTTCTCGCAACCATCGATGAAGATAAGCAAATCCGGATGAACGACGGGAAGTGCGACCCGGCAGGTCGTTTTTGGTGCGGCTCCATGCACTTCGAGTACACTGAAGGTGCAGGTAGCCTCTACATGATGGATACCAATCTGAATGTGCAGCGAAAATTGGACAACATTACAATCTCCAACGGAATTGTTTGGAACAGCGACGCCACCATCATGTACTACATTGATACCGGTACCGGACATATCGATGCCTTCGATTTCGAACTGGCAACCGGCGAGATTCAGAACCGGCGAATCGTGTACAAGCACGAGAAAAAAGGATATCTGGACGGCATGACGATTGACACCGACGACAATCTGTACGTGGCGACCTGGGAAGGCAATGCCGTGTACAAAATTGACCCCAGAAAGGGCGTGGTTCTGTCGGTTATCCGCGTACCAGGCGCGGAAAGAGTGACTTCTTGTGCCTTTGGTGGTGACCAACTCTCCGATCTCTATATAACATCCGCCTCGGTCGGAACCAATCCCCAGGAGGAGCCAAATGCCGGCTCTCTATTCCGCGTGCGTATAGATGATGCAAAGGGAATTCCGGCTTATAAGTTCGCCGGTTAACCCTCTGGACGAAAATACCAAGTCGTCACAATTCGAGTTTATTCTCTTGGCATAAGGAAAACGCGCTCCTCTTACCAGTTATTCAAGCAGGCTCAGCAAGGTTGAGCCAGAGCCGCAGCATTGGGGCGATGTTCAATCCGAATTGTTAACACGCGCTGGGATGTTTTTGTTTTGGAGGACGGTACTATGGGCGAGCAACAACTTCGGTTTAATGACACTGGAATCGATAAATTCGAATCACAATTGTTCTCGGATCCAACTTTCATTAGCAGTTACGAAGGGCTAAAGAGCTTGCTCAAGGCTCAAGAAGATGAGGGAATACCTGGAGAGTTTGGACCACCACCGTCATTTACTACTGATGAAAACGACGACGATCCTTCGGTCACTGGAGCGGCAGAAGCAGAGGGCGGCGTCGGGGCCGGGTTAGAAGGCGGTGCTATTAGCGCACCATCAACAACAGGCGAAGGAACAGGCGTCACAACTGGTGCAGAAGGCACTGCAGGAACGGACGTGCCAGCCGGGAGCAGCGGTACTGCAGCCACAGAGGCTGGTGCCGACGAAGCAGCGTATTCATGCGACCTGACGAGAATCAACTACCCGAACGGCACTGACGGTAGATCAGGCGACGGCACCGCACAACAAACGGGTGGTGGCGGCGGTGGTAGCGAAAAACCATATCGCAGCAACCGTCATGAAAAGCCAGACGATGGCGGCGATCGCGGTGACCAGAGCACAAAAGCCGACAAGCCAGCAGATACACCAGAGTACAGAGAAATGTCCGAAAAACAGACGAAAATAAGGGAAGCCAAAGAGAAAGCAGCTAACCTTTCACCCGCTGCCGCTAACGTTTTACTCGACAAACAGGCGCACGAATTAAACGTTGAGCTGAAGAAATATAGCGGAAACAAGCCTGGTGCAGCAAAGGCATTCAGTGAGTATATGCAGAAAAATGTTATGGATATGTTCAACGAAGCGGATGTAGCAAAAGGCGACAGCCTTAACCCGTTCACCAAACTCAATGAGACGATCCAAAAGGCACTGATTGGAACACCTTTCGAGGCTTCAGTCGAAGTGACTAGAGAAATATTTCCAATGCCTGTGAAGCCAATTGATTACTGGACTCACGGTCCAAACGGTCCTCAATTACATTTTTCAATCTCTGCGCAATTTTGTCAGACAATCCGCTAGTGGCATAGAGCTGTTTCATAGCATCACGAATACCATTTAACGAGTGCAAAAGTTGTTGACCGACGACACTAGCGGCAGTGCGTTTAAAGGCTTCAAATTGGGTAAAACGATTGTCCACGAGATGCAAAATACTGTCTAACATCGCGAATTCATCCCTCCCGGAAAGTGGCGGGCTGAGTGGCTTTCGCTCCGAAAGCTGGTGGGCAGTCGCAGTCAATCGGGATAGCCTCGTAGTCAAAGACAACGCTAACGAAACCAGTAGAACTATCCCCGAAAGAAAAGCAAATCCTAGTGCAGCAGAGATCGTCACTTGTACTTGCTCGCGCCCGGTTTGCATAAGAGCTCGATTGTCGGCTTGCGCTTTCATTTCATAGGCAACCAGACGATCTAGTGGCGCCAGTAGTTTATCCGTCTCCAAAGACAACGAGCCTGTCACTCTTACCCGTCTAGAATTTGCTGTTCTGGAATTTTTTATGCGACACCCGGGCGAAGTTTTCAGCGTCGATGCATTGTTGGAGCGAGTTTGGCCATTAGACTCAGAACGTTCGCCAGAAGGTGTAAGAACGCTGATAAAACGACTACGCGACAAGATTGACTATAGAGATGAGACACTCATACAGAATGTTCACGGACGTGGCTATAAGCTGGTTCCACCGACCGAATAGAGCCTGAACTCATCTCTGTTCAAAGTGCAGCCAATTACAATTGCTCCTTACGTCAAAGAGCGCTCGGTCGGTTACAGCACGAGCGCTCTAAGCAGATTCGAGAGATCAGATCCCTTCTAACAGGGAATCGATCCACCACAGCGTTTACTCACAACACGCTTTCCTTCTGATAGAAAACGGCTGAGTAAGTCTGTATCGATTACTTGCACTGGCACAATCATTTTCCGATATCAGAATAGAAGCCCGACCGCACTGTTGAAAACGCGCCGAGTCTCAATTTTTGAGTTACTATAATTTACTCGGTCAGGGAGCGCGAAAAGGTAAATATGCAGCGGTCGGAAAATCTTCATAACCTGCTGAAGCTTCACGACGATAAGCGCATTGCCGTCGTCGGGACGACTTGCACAGGGAAAAGCACTCTTCTACTCAATATTCCGAACGCTCTAGATATGGATGAAATACTCTTCCCCTTACTTACAGAGGAGGAAATTAGAGAGGTATGTCAAACGCCCTGGACGGAAGAGATCGGCAATACCATGAACCAACTTGCCAGAGCCCGCATCAAGATAAAGCCAGGCGCACCTGTCTTCGGAACAGTCGTCCTGGACTGCGATCAAGTCGTGCTGTTGAACATTAGCGATAAACTTTTGAAAGAACGCTGCGCATCGCGGCGTGTGTCATTTGTTGATGCAAAAGAGATGCAGGAAAAGATTATGCACGAGATTGAAAGGTCTGGTCTGCCTGTCATCGGCTTCCACGTAGGCTAGAGTGTCGAGCCGGACGGCGCAATCGCCTTACCGATATCATTTTTTCGTAACTTCCAGATCTCACCATCAAGTAGAAAATGATGAAGATTGACGAACGAGTATACGATTGCGTTGCCGAATTGGAAAGTAGCCAATTTGAGAAAACTGATGAGGTAGGGAATGCCGATAAACAGCAAGAGTCCACCGGTGATCAAAAGACCATAGTACTTCCAGAACTGTCCGGTTTTGAAGAACTGATTCGCGGATTTGGCTGAAAGCTTTCCTTCGCCGGATTCTTCTCTAAACCGCACATAGGTGGTGATTAGTAAGTACTGTAAACAATGCAATGTCGGTACAAGAAGAAGAAAGAGTTCGAGCCGCATGCCAACGGTGAACCAGATCAGCTGAGCGAGCACTATAATGTGCACCACCAGTGGTACCTTTTCAGAAATACTTCGCTGATAAACCGTCATAGCAATATAGACGACGCATCCTATCGCAACTCCGAAGTAAGCTAGCAAATATGACCAAAATGGATAATGGAACATCGGCATCTCGATGCCGAGAAAGCTGTTGCGATGAACCATTAGCTCGTCACCGATGATGTACAGAATCGCCGAAGAATAGATTGGCAGCCCCAAACAGACTCGAAAAAATTTATTGACATCGATGCCCGCTCTGCGACAAAAGATGAGTGAAATTCCGTACGATTGACCGGCGTAGTGATATGCCACCGTGAGGAAATACGCTTTGCAATACCACCCGCCCAACGCCGATGGAAAAACAAACGTCGCGGCAAGCAGTGCGAGCATGATCGCAGGCAACCATATAGCCACGATTGGGTGCCGCTTGACCTCACCCATACTGCGATATGCACGGTGGTAAGTGGCAGTGTAGTGCGGATAATTGATCAACCAGGTGCATACGATGACGGCTTGAACGACATTGGGATGTATCGTGAGGAAAGGGCTCGCTCGGTCGACAGCAACGCATACTCCGTACAGAAAGATGGAGAATCCACCAAGGACGAAGATATCACCTAGCTGGGAGAACATGGCGATCTTCTCCCGCTTTGGCAAAATGGCGTTGGACACGGTCATCGTTAAATTTCACCTCTTCCAAACATTTTACCCGCATTGGCAGGCTGCCACGCTGGACAGAACGGCGGTTGGTTTTTCATCTTGGCAGAAAGGGTATATAGAAAAGTCAGAATGACGCGGCTTACTAGCGCTTCGAGAATTCCTACACGGTCCGACAGAACCAGTTATGGTCAACGATAACTTTAACAAATTCGATGCACCTAACAATGACAGCGACCAGGTATCTGCACTGTTGTCCGCCGATGTCGATCACAAATCGCTATCTAAGCCAACGACAAAGACAGAAGATAATTGCAGTTTTTTAGATTTTAACGATTCTATTGACGGCGACACGTCAAGTTATCAAACAACATCAAGTCAAAGCGATACTAGTTACGGTGCCAATGATGACTCCAGCAGCGGGGACGACAAAGACGAAGAGAAGAAGGACCGCACGCCTGAAAGGAAGCCCAGTGATGAAGGTCCCGCGCCACCAAAGAAAGAAGGCGACATCCCAGCAAAAGTGCCGGCGCTCGGTGCGGACAACAAACCCAGCACTGCCGGCGATGGCAAGTTATTGCCAGAGCGCCTCACTGACGAAGAAGCAAAAAATCCCGACCTGAGACAGTTTAGTCGCGCAACGCTCGAAGCTGCTAGGAAGGAAATCAACGACCTGGCAACCGATCCGAAGAAAGCTGTGATAGGAGCAGCGAAGGTTAACAGGGTTATCGCATTCGGAGAAAAACACGTCACCCCCAATCCACATCGCGAATTCGGCGCGAGTATCATGGCTGACCTGCAAGCGTCCGGTGTTACACATCTAGCAATTGAGGTCCCAGTCACCTCGAAAGACGCGATTGACAAATTTTGGGAGACCGGAAAGATCGACAAAAAGGATCTGCCAAAAGACCTGCAGCATGACGATTTCATCAAACTGATTACAGCCGCACGAGATGCCGGTATCAGGCCAGTGCCCGTAGATAGAGCAAAACCAGACCTGGAAAGAGAGATTAACAAAATTCCTATAGGCGGCTCACAGGATGGCGAACGGATGAAGCTCGAAGACGAGCTCGCCAGACTGGGTGGCTCGAGGGACAATCATATGGCTAAGAGTATAAAGTCGCTCCTCGATGCCGACAAGAACAATAAAGTAGCATTCTGGGTAGGTAGCGACCACCTGGCTGATCCGGAAGGTAAGGGGCAAAGTAACATGGCGGTAGAGCAGCTTCGAGAAAAGTACGGCTTCTCAGTGGCGGCTTTCGCTGACGAAGGAAGTTATTACCCTGACAGCACAGTCGTGAAGCTGACAAAGGGTCTCACCAAGGATGTGGCAATCCCCATGGAGAAGGCTAAGAATCTGGGAGGATTGACAATCTCCGGAAGTAATCCCGATTTCGCGAGCGATCTTTACAAGAACTATCAAAACTTGATTATATATGCGCAAAGACCCGCGAAATAACCTGTCGAATCCACAATCCGATACTATCGACAGTGCTTCGATGGTCGGATTATGGAAAGTGAAGCAATACATGTTCCGCCAGCAAGGACGGTGAACGCACAACGCGAGCGTGCCAAGATGGCATATTCAAAATAAACGCGGGAGGGCTGTGATTCGGTCATTTCAGGCGCTGGAAAAACAATCGCAATGAAGTAGGTTGCATCAGAAAGATTCTACGCGATGAGTGGATCTACTTTTTAGGAACTTGAAAATCGCCACAGCACTTAATGCATCGGAGATGGTCTTTGCATAGGTTTGGTGTGCCGACGCCACCACCACCATGCAGTTATGTTTCTCAGCACCCCTCGTAGATGGTTGCACTCCGAATTTCTATATAGCCACCATTTGTGATATCACGACCACGCACTCCTCTCATAATTCATGCCTACTTTCAACATGAGGGAAGCCACTCTGCGAAAAATACTCACTTAGTGCTGCTCTGTTGTGTTAACCGATTCCGGCTCGAGTAGGCATTCTCAGAACACAGCATGAAGAAAAGCTAAGGTAACATTGACCTATTCTGTCGCCCCAGGCCTGCATTCCACGATTCCTCGACTATTACGAAGCGCTTCGCATAATATTGCCAGCCGCCGCCTTGGGGGACTATATTTCTCTAATAAGCGTTTTCCTGGTGCGGGTAACAAGAAGCCCACTGCCAAAGGAGTGTGCATTGATTAAGTCAACAGAACCTGAAATAGCCGTTTCTATTGTGGTCGTAGCAGTGGGAGTAGCGATCATAGGCGGCATGTTCTTGCTAGGTGCTTTGTTCGATATGCAAGCCCCAAAGCAGCAACCTTACTACGGTTCGCAAGGTACAATCGCACCAGATACAGTGCGTTTTCTGACCTGAAGCGGCTTTCTCTCCCTAATTTTCACCGATACTAATGCAGATCAAAGCTGTTGCTCCATGTAAAAACCGCTCCTGCAGGTTTCCCAACGTTCAGCGGTATGGTAATGTGATTATAGGACCGGAGATACTGCATGTCCAATCAACAACAGCCAAAGCAGGAGTCTGAGCAGATCGTCAAAGTGCTCAACGCTCTTCAAAATGCTGCCAACGGAATGCCACAACAGAATGGACGACCATCTGAGTCCCTGTTACCGCAGGCACGATTGCGCGCTTTCAGCGCGCCGAAGCCTGAGCCACCGACTCCGGCGTGCGAGAAAAAAACCTGCAGCTCCTCTTTAACAACTCTACTAAGCCGATTGAAAGAGCTGATTGCGCGTCTGTTTCACAGGAAAGGCTGAGAATCTTAGACCAACATTCGTATACAATCTTACGCGGGTGGTCATAGAAGACAAGCCGGAGTTCTGTGGCGGCGCTTCCATCTCTATCATCACAATTCATCCAATCGCAACAAAACTCCAGCCTGACTGCCTTACGCAATTGTCTCAACAAGACTGTAGCATCACACTATAGCCCCGATTCACCGTGTAATCCAGCTCGCGTTAACCCTTTTTGACTCGGTCCTTTTTATGAATCAGTTTCTTGAACTTGAACTCGCCTTTGCCGTCTTTCGATAAAGTCATCTTCAAGAGCCAGACATCATTGGATACGGGGTCAATTGCACAAATTTTTTCTCCGTCAGTCAGCAAAAGAACAGTCCTCTTGCTAGAGGCTAATCCCGGCAGGTCAACATTGATGTTATGCAGTTTTCCATTGATCCTGACTTTGATAAGTGGACTGAAATAGTCGTCCGAAGCGTTGACAGCTGCAGGCGCACCGTAGGCTAGGAGCGGAACCCAGCGATTATCGGCATTAGTGGAGTTGGACCCGAGCTCTGCCGTCTCGAGACAAGACATCTCGGTAAAACACTGATGAACAGAGTCTTTGACGAATTTTTTCTCGACATCGACGACAGCCTTCCTACCAGATAGCCGGGTTCCGTCATCATCAACTTTGCCTTTCAGCGTGACGTTCTGATCGACGTTGACAGCACCAACGAGCTTCCTTGGTGCCATAGCCATTTGCGGTGTCTGCTTGGTTAGAGAGATATTGCCGAGCTGCTCAATTGAAGCCTCGAGATAAGGACTCTTCGGATCGTATTTCTTGAAAAGCTGTATAGCAGCCTGGTACAGTCGACAAGCATCTGTTTTTTGACCCAACATTCGACGGCATTGAGCCTCGGCATAGCGCGCCTCAGCGCAATAGCGCTCATATCCGCGGTCGAACTGATCGCCGGCTCGCTTAAATAAATCCGCTGCCTGAACGAACTTGTTACCTTCCAGATAGATTAGCCCCTGCCGGTAATCTTTCGAAGCACGCGCTGCGGCGCCGGCGTCCAACTCGGTCAACTCCGCCTTCCCCTCCAGAATCTGTCCTCCCGCATCCTTCGAGGGTGCAAGACCAGACGGCTCAACCTTAGGCTCAGTCTTCGCTGTAGACGCCGAGGCCTCATGTTTGTTTAAACCAGACTCTCCCTTCGATTGTAAGTCAGACTCGTCGGATTCTGAGTCGATTTCCTTCTTCACACCGGGTCTTTCATTGGTTGCTTCTCCAGACGAACTGCCGATACCAACAGCCAATGTGCCATCCGCCGGCTTACTCGAGTCTTTCGCAAATGCGGGCATTGAAAAAATCGCCAATATCGCGGCAGCCAGCAAAATGCTGCCTGTCGAGCCCGATTGGCGTTGTTGTCCTACTAAATTGCGGTTTTCCAAGGTTGTCCAGGCTTTTAATGTAATAGACAATCAATTTATACCCATTTAGACACCTTCGAATTCGTCTGTACATATAATGCAAAAAAACCACATTGCTTCGCGCACTAATACAGCACCAACATCGTCAGACATTCGGCCCTCACACTCCCGCCAATAAGCTTAGGACATCTTGGTCTCTATTGGTTTTCAATGGATAGAAAGTCCACTACCAGTGTGGTATATGAGTCTCTACTCTCCGCTGACCCATCACTTGCCTAGGAATGATTAGCCAATCAACATCATGAGTCTAGATGAAATACACGCCCTCTTGACGCAGCCCGATTCCGAAGAGCTTGCCGGAAAGCTCAGGGAGTGGGCAGACAGTACTCGCAGTGCCATCAAAAGAGGAGATCTCTTGCTCGGCATTCTGACACCGGATGTAGTATCAAAGATTCCGATTGCATATGAGAAGGCTGCGGCGTGCGGCGATCAATCTTCGCTTCTCAGACTGGCCTGGTGGTATGCCAGTCCGGATCACGGAGACAATGACGTTGCCCAGGCAGAGGCGGTTCTCGAGAAAGCAATAGAGGCGAGAGTCGCCGGAGCCCAAATAGAACTAGTCAAAATCATTTGGTTCTTCAAGCGGGAATCCGCCGGACAAGACCAACAAAGACGAACTTTTCAGTTACTTTCCAACCTGTGTAAACAGGCGGATGAAGGTGGAGAAGCTCATTACTACCTGGGTCTATTGATGAACCATGGATTTGGCACCAAGGCGTCTCCCAAGAGCGCTCAAGCATCGCACCAGGCGGCAGTGGAGCTAGGCAACGTCGACGCGATGTTCGAACTCTCCCTCTACTACGCACAGGGAATAGCGGGCAAACAGGACAAAACAGCTTCACTGAAGATGTGCCAGGCGGCTGCGGAGGCCGGACATCCGAGAGCGATGTACAACCTGGGTGCCTATCATGCCAGTGGGCAACTTGTGCCTAAAGACATCGCCAGGGCGATTGAGTGGTATGAGAAAGCGTCCGCCAAAGGCAACCCATCGGCATTGGTTGGTCTTGCCGCCATTTATGGAACTGGCGACGGAATAGAGAAAGACCTTGCCTACGCAGAACAATGCCTGGATCAAGCGGAATATCTTGGTTTAGACGTAACCCGCGTTCGCGAATACCTCGAGCTCTAAGATCGAAACAGCGCTATTTCCGCCATTCCGCGGAGGAATCGTTTAGATGCCTTTAACTCCTTCGGGGGAATACCGATTGACGACATTCTGCGGACGGCATATTTTGGACACCTATAGAATTCCTTTGAGGGAATAGTCATTGGCGGTATTTACCTCGGGCGATCTAAGGTCGGACGCTCCTTTGTGCAAGAGATAATCCTCAATTCAATAAAGCGCTCGCAGGCAGTTCACATTTGGTTTTAGCTAGCTGTAACTTCTCACAGGTGGCTCACACTTTTGACTCAAAACCTATGATCATTTGTTGCATTCATACTGCGTGCCTATAGCGTGTAGACGAGCTGTCACAGCCGTTCTACGCGAACCGGCAACCATTCGCGACTGATGAATTTATTCAACTTGCGGGGTGATCTCATGACTAACTCACAATTCGTGAGCATAATCTCATCAACGTACGAATGCCGTCTTCCGTCCCCTTTCTACGTGGTAATACAGCAAATGGCAGAACAAGGCTCTGCGGTCAGAGGCGACCGTTTTACTGCTCCTAAGCAGCAACCCGAATTTCCAGATTTATCAACAGTTTTTGACCGAAGCCTGAGCGAACTCAATCCGACCCCGTCGCAAGGTGATCAGAAGTCGGCAAAGCGCACGTTGGGCGATCTTACTATTGTCGATGACCTCTATATTTTACAAAAAGCTGGAGAAGAGTTCCTGATACTCGAGGACTCCGGACCCGCTGTCGATACGAAAAAAGGATTAGATGCACTTCCATCCGAGCTCGCCGATCCTCCGGCTCCAGACGTTCCTGCGCCAGAAGTCCCGGCAGAGGCGCCACCACCTGAAGTACCGAAGAAACCTGACGTGCAGCCACCGCCGACAGAGCCTCTCGATTCCAGTCCAAAACCAGGAGACTCTGCGCCGGTTCTCAACGAGACGGTCAACGCGTTCGGCGCCCATATCCGCACGGACGAGCAAGGAAATGTACGTGAGATTCAGAGAACTGACGGGTCGACTGTCAAATTGAATCTAGACTCCGACAAAGGTCGCATTGTAGAGACAGACAAGGACAATAACGTTACGAAAACATGGACTCTGGAAAAATCAGGCAATTGGTTGTCCGATTCGAAACCACCGGAGAAGCGGTTGTCCATCAACCTTGAGCCCAACGGCAACCTGCGATACGAAACGGACGGACACGTCCCGCATGTCATAACGAGCAACGGTTACGCTTTTCTAGGCAATGCCGCGAAGAACACCGATTTCGATGTGCAAGGGCGCATAGACAGGATCGTGTATCCAGGCGGGAAGGTACGCGCGTTCGGATATGATGGAAGCGAATCGCAACCGAATCACGTATCAGTTCTAGAACCGGGTTCTTCCGCCTGGAAACACTTCAGCAGAACTGCAGCAGACCAGTGGCAGCCGAACGATTCGAGCGGAAAGCTCATCGATCGTCCGTGGAACGGCACGATTTCAATCGGGCCGGAAGGAACTTATTCGACTCGAAACCAGGGTCAAGACAGCACCTGGATAGCGCACAGAATCAATGGCCAAAGCGAAACAGTAAAAATCGATTCGCACGGGACAGAGCTGGGATTCGATAGTGGCGATAGGCTGGTGACTGCAAAACGCGGCTCTAGCACAATAACCGCGAATTACGGCGAAAAAGACAAAGTCAACAGCATCGTAGAAACCAATCGCAGAAACGGAGAGCAAAAATTCTGGACAAAATCACCGGATGGCGGATGGCGTTCGGAAGAACCTTCGGACGGTGTCAGATATGATTTCAAGTTTGAACGGGACGGCAAGCTAAGCTGGCTCGACGCGGCGGGTAACCGTTTCGTCAAGCCAGCTGATGCGATCCCGCAACTCGTACCTTCCGGCGAAGGTACCAGCAAAGATGGTAAACCGAAAGGTACCCGCGCCGAAAAAGAACCGATACCAGCGCCTGAAGTGGCTCCCAAACCATCACCGGAACCAGCTCCGGAAGTAGATCCCAAGCCATCATCGGAATCAGCTCCGGAAGAAAACCCCAAGCCATCATCGGAACCACCTCCCGAAGCAACTCCCAAACCCGCTAAGCCAGCGCCTCCGCCTCCGCTGGTTCCAGAAGCAGCGCCAAAGCGAACCCCAGACTCAGAACGACCTGCTGATGTATTAGAGAAACCTGCGGCCAAGGACTTAGTCGCTCCAAATCCTCAAGAAGATCTCAAAGTAGCTCGCGATGCCTTCGCTGCCGCAGCCAAAGACGGCGCCATGGATGTAGCAAAACTGACTCAATTCATGAAAGACTTCGAGCAACGCTGCAAAGACACCAAACAGCTCGGCAACAAGGCTCCGTCAGATGAACAGATCGCCAAGACATACTCAGAACTGACAGGCTTGTTGAAGGGTCCGCAGACCAGCGGCATCTCAGCCGCAGACCGCGCAGACCTGGCAAAACTAACGATGTTCAATCTGGCCCACCCGACCCACATAGACCAGGGCATGAACCTCTGCAACGTCACAACTTCCGAAGAATTCACCGCCAGTCGGCATCCAGAGAATTATGCCAAACTGATCAAAGAGGTTGCTCTCACTGGCAAGTTCACCACCACTAGTGGCAAAGAGATCACGTTGCCTCAAGGTTCTATCGTCCGCGACGAAGAGAATGCTAAATTCACACCAGAGACAGTCGGACAGAATCGCTGGAGAAACTGGGCCAGCAAGATCTTCCAGGAGACCGGAATCAACAGTGTCGTTCCATTCCTGCAGCCAGACGCTAATTACCCGGCATGGGGCAAGCCTCACTTAAGCGGAAAATCCGACATGGCGATGCCACAAATTCAAGCCGCCTGCGAAGAGATCAACGGAGAGAAGATGCCCTATTTCGGCGTCTCTGATGCTCCAACAGCCGAAGAGCTGTTGAAGCTGAAGGAAAACGGAGATTTCCCAGCAGGTCTACACACCATACACGTGGTAGACAAAGCCGGTACCGTATCCGGACTGCATGTTCAAACAATTCAAGACGTTCGCATGCGTGCCGGACAACTCGAGGTCCTGCTCGACAATCAGCGAGGCGGCACCAACGATCAAGGCTGGGTCAAACTCAAACAGATGCACGATATCCAGCAACTCTATAACCTCCCACAAAATTGGTATCAGATTCCCGCAGAGTATCAAGGAAAAACTTTTGATGCTTTGACACCAAAACCGGAAGCTCAAAAACCGCAACTCGAGCCAACCGTAGATCGGCCCAAACCACAACTGGAGCCACCTCAAGCCGGCGACCCAAAGCCTGATGTTCAACCAGAGAAGCAACTCGAGCGACCAGCACAAACTAACGAACCTGGCGCACTTGAAACTCGTCGGTTGCTTGAAGAAGCCATGATCAAAGGCATCAAAGGACCGCTTGGAGACATCAAGGGACCGATCAAAGCAAATCGAGAAGCGAAGGCTCTAGAGATCCTGGACAGCTTTGAAAGACGCTGTGCAGATGATCGAAAAGCCGGATTGGTGGCGCCCAGCGAAGAGCAGATTACTCGCGCGTACAAAGCCGCTCTGGACACGTTAACTCAGGAAGGCCGCATGCCCTATGCCGATCGCCACAAAATGGTGCTCGAAGGTCTGCGCAACGTCTCTGATCCCACGGGAATCGATCAGGGTGACCACGGAAGTTGCGGCAACACCTGCGCTGAAAAGTTCATCGCAGTACGAAATCCGGAGGTCTATATGGACGCCCTCAAGCAAGTAGCATTAAGTGGCGGATCCTATACAGCGCCAGACGGAAGAAAGCTCACCATGCCGTACGATGACGCAAGACAGGGACCATTCGGAAACCGAACGATGGTCTGGCAACGAGGTTGGAAGCCCGATAGCGAGGCGCGAGGATGGGATGTTTTCAAAGAAAAAGGATGGCATCCACTTAACTCCAATGAAACGCGACGCAATTACGCAAGTCAAATCATGCAGAACCTCAATCTTGCAGACGCACTTGAAAGTAATCGTCTCAATCTGCGGCAGGCTCCAGCCGCGCTGGACGGATTGGCCTTCCTCCACGTTGAGGACTTCACGAAGAGACTGACCGGTAAGCCGATCACCACCATCAACCAGCGAATCGAGACTGAAGGTAACATCACAAGACCGTTAGATGATAAGCTTGCCCTTCAGCTCAAGCAAGATGGACGCCTGCCAGCGATGGTATGGAGAACGTGGCACTGGCAGACAATTCACGATGTTCGCACAGTTGAAGGAAGAGATGCGTACGGCAGACCTGCCAACGTAGTCCAGGTGCTCTCGGATAATCAATGGGGCAACGCCAAGGATCGTCGTTGGGTCACCGTTCCCCAGCTCCATCAAGAGTTGTCTGAGAACCCATAAGAAAGTTGCAGCGCCCGCACCACTTATGGTGTCTTGAGAGCATCCAATCCATGGTGCTATTGTGCCACCAGCATTAGCACTATTGTTTGGACTTTTAAACGCAGGAATAGTCTAAACAGGATTTCTGCTCACTGGCTGGAAGAGCAAAACTCAACAAAATATTGATTTGGTAGAAATTGCAAGTCTCGCTTCAACTCTAACCCAGCTTCACGCAACTCGCCAATCAGTTCCGCCTTCTGGATTCTATGCTTAAGGGGAGGTCCCTCTTTCGATTTCTCATTGAAGTCTATGATCACAATCCGCCCGCCGATCTTCATCTTGGACTTCAGATTCTCGAAATAAGTTATTCGATTATCGATGTGATAATAAGTATCGACAACCAAAATCAGGTCGACAGGCTCCGGCGGCTTTTCGATCGATGTAGCTAAAGTTGAAACGGAGAGTAACAAATCCAAGTTCCGCAAGCTTCTCTGCTGTTTTTTCCAGCAACGGCGTATCCATGCCGCGTCCAGCGCCGTGGCTGATGATGACTGGACCACGCTTCCCGCTCGCACCACATAAGATACCACGTAACGCAGAGCTAAATTCGATTGATCTACTGTCCATATAATTGTCCACGCACATACCGCTAAGATTATATTGATCCATCGCAGAGCAGACTTACTAGCGAAGTTGTTTCAGTTTTGCTGCACCACCGATTTGACGTAATCGCGGAACTCTCTCAAGGCAACCTTGTCCCACTCATGGCCATCGATCCTGCGCGCAGCAGGTGTCACCACCCGTGGAGAACGATAGCAAGAGAGAGCTTGTGAGATCACAAGTTTGTGAGAATCGGGCAAATTTATCAAACCCCACTCGCCGCCCTGCTCTTTACTAAACGTTTTATCCCAGCCGTCTACATTCATTGCCAGTACCCGACAACAGTTGAGAACAGCGTAGAATGGTGACTCGCAAATGTGATCGTCTTCGAGGATCCAGTCAAGGTCTGCGAGAATCGAATCTCGATAGTACTCGATGGGAACACTTCCAAACACCTGATCGATAGGCTTACCGCGCACACAGACACCGCATCGACCAATTATGGTGCAATAAACAGCAAGATCAGGATCGGCATTATCGACAGCGTAGTCAACACGATCTTCGCGCATCGCCCTTTTGTGCTCTTCACCATAGTGCAATTCGAATGGAAGCGGATGTTGAAAACAGATAACATCACTGCGTTTTTCAACAGAAACTTCCAAGTCTCCAGTGATCATTCTTGCGTTAGATAGATCGCAGAATACAAGAGCAACCTCGCGACGAAGCACCGCAGGCATTGATTTTTCGACCACGAAAAGCAAGTCTATGTCGCTCTTCGGGCGATAGAAGGAATCCATTGCCAGAGATCCATGTAAGTACGCGCCAACGAAACCGACGCAGATAAGCCGTTCTGCTATGTCATCGGTAACCTCATTGATGTACTGGCGAATGTCGTCGTCGAGCGTTTGCCACTTCTGCTTTCGGCCAACTTCGTGAGGAGGGTAAGTCATAGCTTTCAGGAGACCTGCGGGCGCACTATTAATCAATTGATATAAAGCTGGGACTGAATAAAGCTGGGACGCAACTGTTTACCGTTTACGATAGGTCCAGTCGCCGCGAGGAATCTTATACCATCCCGGGCTGTGGAGACAGCGGTTGGCTCAAATGCTGACGTATTATGAAGTAGCTATATGCGCAAAAAACTAACTGTTGCCATAATCTGTTTAACTGCTATTTCTCTGACCGCACTTTCACCAACGGCGCTCACAGTGACTGCAACTGCCGCCGATACTAATGTGACCGCGCCGGACATGCTCGTGACGACAACATCATCCCTGGAAGGACTCCAAATCAAAGAATACAAAGGGATTGTACGAGGCGTCATAGTCAGGCAACCGACCATCGGTCAGGGAC
>JAIERK010000179.1 GCA_019746975.1 Candidatus Obscuribacterales bacterium | reverse complement strand
GTCCGCGTCGAGTTACGACAGACTCAAGAATTACTCCGGACTTTTTCTTTACAGCGCTGTTCTTGTCTGGTTGTTCCTGCCCAGCGGACGATTTGTCTTGCGATTCGTCGTCGTCGTCATTTTCTTTATGACTAGAACCGGCTGCCTCCACACTAATCGCAGCTACTGATCCTATCCAATAAGTCACATCAGATTGACTTTGAATGTCGAATCCACTTTTTACCGGAGAACGTCCTTTCACCACGACGATAAACTCGCCTACTGTCTTTCCGTTGGATAGGGTCTTGTCCTTGCATTCTCCAGCGATTGTGACGTTGACCAACCCATTGATGCGCTTTGCCCAGACGGTGGCGACGGAGCCTCTGAAGTTATCGGAGACTCGCACATCTCCCGACGCCCATGCCTCTGTAGTCATAGAGCCGTTCTCGTCGATTTGCTTACCCTTCTCCAGAATGCGATTGACTTTCAGTCCGCCTGAGCCCAGCGCTTTGTCCAGAATCTCCTTAGCGAGGCCGACGATCACCTTCTCATCGTCTGTTTCAACACCTTTATCATCGTCGGCTTCGGTCAATGTCTTCGATATGTCCTGAAGTACGCTGACCAGCGCCGTGTCAGGCAAAAGTAAAGGTGCTCCCGAGATCTGGTATGTCACCTTCGACCCCGCGGGTGGTGGCTGGTCGATGGCTGTACTACGCGTTGGCGACTTGCCGACAGGTTGTTCTTTCCCTTTTGGAACCTCAGCTTTAGCCTCTTCCACATCGCGATCTTTGCTGAACAGACCTTTTTTCTTCTTTTCTTTCGCGGCTTTCTTGTCGTCCTGAGCCTTCTGTTTTTCCGCCTTCTTTTTGTCCTCTTTGTCGGCCTTCGCTTTATTCTTGCTCTCGGCAGCAGCTTCCTTGTCGGCCTTCGCTTTAATCTTGCTCTCGGCAGCAGCTTCTTTATCGGCCTTCGCTTTAATCTTGCTCTCGGCGGCTGCCTCTTTCTCAGTCTTCGCTTTACTCTCGGCAGCGGACTTTTTCTCTGCGTCCTTTCTAGCCTTTTCCGCAGCTTTTTTGGTCTTGTCGGCTTCCTTCTTTGCTTTTTCCTGCTCAGCCTTTTCTCTGGCTGCTGTCTCTTTGTCTTGCTTGCTAACAGGCTCTTTCTTTTGTGCGGCGTCTTTCTTGATGGCAGCCGTTTTTTCTACTTCTTTCTTCTTATCCGGCTTATCCGCATTCTTCTTTACGGCGTCCGCTTCCGAATTAGACTCTTCGGCGATCAGCTGTTGTTGTTTGTTATTTCTGAATTTAGGCGTCCATGCAGCCGAGGGTGATGCCAGCGGAGACAGCAAGATTGTCAGTGCTGTTGCAAGGGCGAAGCTCTTTGCTAATCTTTTCTCTACGGTGATTTGCGGTTTTTTAGATCTTGACTTCATTTAAAGTCGCTCCTTGCTATGCAAGCGTCGCAAAAGTTGGTTTGATTCTACTTTAATGTGCCTTTGGCGTCACTATCCCACATGCAATTTTTCGAACGCGACCGGCGTGACGCGGCATGTCAAGCACTGTTTTGACCGCAAAACCAGCCATTCCAGTGATGTCGCATTTAGTATCATGCGCTGGGCTTATTGCTGTGGTGTCACCATGCGAGTATCGGTTATCAGCCAGGCGCCTCGAATCTTTTCGACGGTGTAGACGACGTTGTATGCCATAACTTTGTCCTTCACCGGTTTCATTGTGTCAGCGCTCATTAGCTGTTGGCGCTCTTTGATGAAGGTTTCGACCTCATACTTATTACCAGGAGTGACCTCTTTGTAGGCTTGAACCTGGAGCTGTATAGGCGTCATCTCGTAATACTGCTTGGTATTCATTAGCCAATCTATCGCTCGATTCTGCATCGCCAGCGCCTTGCCGCCCAAAATATTGGTGAGGCTAGACGACTGTCTGTTCTTCACGGCAGTGCGTTTCACCTTCTGCCAGGAAATGACGAGATTTGCGAACTGCCTGTGCAATATCTCGTTCGGTTTTGAAGTAGTGGCAGGCGTTGTTTTGCTGGTGGTAGTTGTCGATGCGGGCGGCTTGGTCGTCGACGGTGTTGAGAGCGCCGTCTTCGGATGTTCCGGAGGGGACCAGACGCTGAACGATGTGTCTGTCTTCGTCGGGTTGGTCTGGACTGTGGGAACCAGAGCGATCAATGGCTTTTGATTATCCAAGCCAATCAAGTAGCTGACATTGCCCGGCACCGTAGAGTCCTGGGCTGGCTTTTTCTGGATTTGCACCTTGTATGTGCCGGCTTTGAGATTGAGGTGCTCTTCGGAGCCACTGACCAGTTTTTCTTGCTCCTTCATCAGTGCCGAGTTGAAGTCTGCGATTTTGCCGGGAGGCGCTCCAACGGCTTCGAGCAGAAAATCGGTAGTCATTTGCAAGGCCAACAACTGGCTCGGTTTAGCCGCCTGATTAACGAGAAGGAGCTCAGCGTGGGTAACTTCTTCCCCAGAGAGGCTGACTTTGATCTGATTTTTTGATTCATCGACCAGGACATCGCCTTTATCTTTGTCCTGCGAGAATGGTCCGACGCCAGGCCAGCCACCCGATTTGACCAGATCACTGTTGGTTAGTGTATTGAATGAACAAAGAGCTTGCGAGTCGCCAGCGGCTGTACTGCCGATCGCGCTGCTGTCCGTTTTCTCCGGTTTGGCCGGCGCGGATGCTGCGGAACCTGCCGAGGATGCCGGGGAGATAGTTGAGGAAGCTGCGGAACCTGCCGAGGATGCCGGGGAGATAGTTGAGGAAGCTGCGGAACCTGCCGAGGATGCCGGGGAGCTTGTTGAGGAAGTTGAACCAGTCGATGCTGCAGTAGAGCTTGTCGATGTTGTTGTTGTGGATGGGACCGTTGTCTGAACAGGAGACTTGTCACTGACTGCGGATTGCGATCCGCTAGATGCAGCGGGAGTGTTCGCGACGGGGTCTTGTGCTTTCGACTCAGGGGCGGTCTCTGTCGAGGTTTTCACCGGTTCTGGTGCTGGCGCCGATGTCGCTGCCGGGGGCGCTGTTTCGGAACTGTTCCACCCAGAAGATTCTTGGGCTGCGGGCGGTGTTTTGACCGGATCTGTCGATTTTGCCAGATCCGCCTCCTGTGGAGTGTCTGATTCGGCTGGCTTTTTCGCCTTTGTTTTCTTGGAACTCTTAGACTTCGACTTCTTCTGATTTTTGCCGGCGTCTGTCGAGGACATCGAATCTTGCTGTTCCTGCCACATCTCTTGCATGGAGCCATCTTGCTCCTGCGCTGCGACGATCGAGAGGCTGCTGGCCAGAGCGATCATCAGTAGACCTGTTTTCGAAGCAAATTTGGAGCGCTCTCGTGAAAAATCTTTCACAGTTCACCACATTATTTCAAATAGAGACAGCCATATATCATATCGCGATCCATATCGGCCTATTGCCTGTTTATGCGAAAGTAACAAAGTTGTGGGGAAACAGTTGACCGCCCTCTCGGGCGTGCTCGGCGAGCAAAGTAGGCGGCTTTGATATCGACCGTTTAATTTCGACAAAGATATCGATTGAGACTGAAAAATGACAGTCCAGCGCTGATTCATGCCGTGCGGTTTAATCCCGACACACAAACTCTGATACTGCTACGGTCAATTCGGTCAGGAGTTGGTAAGATCCGACCGGTATAACTAAGGTCATCTAGAAGACAGCCTGAAGCGCGTCAAACTGTTCTTCTCTCCGATTCCGTTGGACGCGCTTCGCTTTCTTCCAGTCGGTCAAAAATCGCACACCGCATCTTAGTATTGGCAGTGGTACCACAGCATGGTATCGCTGCCAATACTGCGTTTGTCCTTGATTCTTTTAAAAAACCTGTTGGTATCAAGGTAAATGTGCGAGTTATTTAGGAATATTTTTGTAATCAATCAAAATATTCGAACAAAATAGATTTGTAATCACTACAAAATGACAATACGTGGAATAGATTAGTGGCTTGCGAAAAGCCGCTTAGCTAGCAGCTATACAACATATCGAGTTATGGAGAGACAAGTCTGTACAGTAAAAATATTGACAAAATATAGCCGAAAAAACTGTGAGTTGTCACACTCTCGCAGACGTCTTTACGTATGACGAGAATCGCAGAACTTGGCTAATCTGGCTGTATTCGCACATGTTCGTCGAGTAGTCGACAGATGACCATCCTACCACCCTCATAGGACTTGCGACCTCACGTTTTTTATAAGGAGAAATTTTTATGGCAAATCCAGAACTACCTCAAATCGCTGAAGCCGTTCAGGGTGGTGCTTCACCGCCGGTTGCCGATCCATTCCACGATCAGCTAAATGATATGTGTGACGAGCAAATTGCCAAACACAAAATCAAGGACAAACCGGCAGCGCAGGGCGCACCTCTTGAAGGCATTGGTAACGCCCTTCTAGGTGAGCCTTTGGAACAGTTAAAACCGGAAAAGATGAAGATAATTCCTTTCGAGACCGTGTATAACAATCAACTCACTCCCGGTACATCGAGAAGTCTAGTTAGCGGAGACACTCTCGACATCACTAGGCAGGGCTCGCAGATTCTCGTGATGCCGGACCGAGGCCGATTGTACATATCGCCATCCACCGGAGAGGCGAATTTCGAGCCGGGTAAGACGGAGTTCAAAAAATCGGTGGACGAGAAGTCAGGAATCACCACATTGCAGTTCGCCAATGGTGACCGCGTAGCCTATACGAGCAATGGGCTGGTAGAGATTCATCGAGGCAACGACAACGTTACCTTCAAGGATCGATTGGAAGGTCCGGACCGATTGAAGCAAGCTCTCGATAAGGTCGATGACAAGCTGACCAACGAGGAGTCCAGGCAGCTTCGCGCCATGGCTAAGTATCTCACTACTGGCGATATGGCAGGCATGCAGAAAGTAGCAGGCGAACTTCACAAAAATCCGGAGTCAATGATAAGAGTCGTCAATGCCATGAATGCGGCTCTTCAAGGGGCTGAGATTCCCAGAATGTTTCTGCGTTACAGCTCGACGATCGACAATCACGGTGGTCGCACCGCTGAGTTTAACATCGGCGTATCCCACACCTGGGCTAAGTCGAGTCCATGGACCAACGTCATTATCAGAACAACTGATAATGACGCACCACAGGCATCAGCTAACTATCATGGTGGACCTTTCGGTAAAAGAGTCCAGCTCACCCCGGAAGTTGCTGGTGGCACAATCGCCAGTCACATAGTCAACCCGGATTTTATGAATAAGCAGCATGCCGACGTTGTTGAAAATCCGAATTGGAAAAAGGTGAAGAGGAACTGAGTACGCTAACGATGTGGAGCCGTTCTTCGCTTACTGCCGAGTTGTCCGCTAACACTTCGAGCAGCTAGATACGAATATCTCTCATCAATCGCTGTTGTGTAAAAACGCAACGAAAAGAGCGCCGAGCTCAATACTCGGCTCTCTTTATTTTGTCCTGCTTTTCTCTCACCTGCTGGCAGTGCCAACCCAGCCGAACGCCACGAAGACTGCCCCGCTGTCTAAGCAGCTTCCCTGTCCTTTCCATGATAGGAAAGAAAGTCGAAGCCCGTTTGAATAAGTCAGAATTTTCGAAACATAGCGCCGTCAAGTCAGCCATACGACTTAACTCTTCACAGGACCAGTGTAAGTGCCTCGTCGTCCCGTGGTACCTAATATGGTGATGCCTGCCCGCCTTAGCATTGATACTACTAGCGGTATCGGGAGCCCGATGACATTAGTAAAGCATCCTTCGATTGCCTGTACGAAAGCCGAGCCGATTCCCTGTAATGCGTACGAGCCCGCTTTGTCCATTGGCTCACCTGTGCGAACGTAGGCAGCAATTTCTTCTTCAGTAAGATTGCGGAAGAAAACATGCGACATCTCGAAGCTCGATATTTCCTCCGGTTGATCGCTCTTCGCTTCTTTCGAAATTATAACGACGCCGGTGAAGACATCGTGGCAGCGACCGGACAGCTCTCTCAGCATAGCGCGCGCTTCTTCTTCGCTCTCCGGTTTGCCCAGGAGCTTGTTATCGAGGACTACAGTAGTATCGGCGCCGAGCACCAACAATCTATCTTTGTTGCCCTCTTGCCACTTTCCTTCTTCAATGACTCTTTCGTACACAGTGTCGGCTTTCAGCTTAGCCAACTGAATCACCGTCCCAGCTGCGGTCTTTCCGGGCTCGACGGTTTCATCCACGTCACTTGGAATAACTTCGAATTCGAATCCGAGATTCGTGAGGAGCTCGACTCGTCTTGGCGATGAAGAGGCGAGAACTACCTTGATACCTTGCTCTTGAATCATTCTGTCGGGCATTATTTGAAACCGAGCTCCAAAACTTGAATCCTCTTGTTGCCTTTATCGGCTACGAAAAGCAAATTGTTTTCATTGTCAATCGACAGTCCGGATGGTCCTAAGAATTCCGAGTCTCCCGAACCGAGACTTCCAAACGTGTACAGCCAGTCTCCAGCTGGTCCGAACACCTGGATTCTATGATTAAGGGAGTCTAGCACAAAAATTCTATCGTGCTTGTCTATTGCAACCGCACGAGGGATATTGAACATTCCTTTCTGGTTGCCTTTCTGCCCGAAAGAACGAACGAGTGCGCCCGATTTATTGAAAACGGAAACTCGACAATTGCCATAGTCCACTACGTAAATCCGATTCGTTTTATCGACAGCGAGACCGGATGGCAGTTGCAGCTGCCCCGGCTCCGCGCCTTTGCTGCCGATGCTCCGTACCCAGACTCCAACGTCTGATTGAAAGACTTGCAAACAACCGTTGGTCGAGTCGGATACATAGAGAAGACCGGTGGTGTCAATTGTGATGCCTGCCAGTCCACCATCGACTCCCTGGATGTTCTTGAATTCTTTGATGAACATTCCCTGTCCATCAAAGATGCGAATGTAGTGATCGCTCGAGTCGCATACATAGATCCGTCCGCGCTCGTCAATCGCGATGCCACTGGGTTTGGTGCACAGACCGCCGCCTGTTTTGGACGGTAACTCCGGGCGCACCGATAGATCGCAAAGCCAGCGACCGTCTCGTGAAAACATATGAATAGTACGCGTGGCACTGTCTGCAACCAGGAGTCTTCCCGAACGGTAGCTCGTAGCTGCCGGCTCTACGAATGGTTTGCCTTTCGAGCCATGCTGCGTTATAGATAAAGTGAGCTTTATTGGATTGTATGTTGGTTGCACAAAAGGTGCGTCAACCGCTTTTGCCATCCGCGCGGCTATCGAGCTCGATGGCGGGGTGGGTTTATTGCGCGAACTTACGGCGGGTTTGTCATCGGGTTTTTCCGGTGTGAGCTTGTCCTGCCAGAGAGGTTTGTACTTCCCGGAATTGGAGAATTTACCTTTTTGCCTTTCATCAAGCACGCCATCCTTGTCCAGCGTGATTTTCACTCCGAAATCCTGCATGCTGTGCGAGGTGAAAGTTTCAGTCGAAAGACCGCTCTCTTCAGCGCTCAACGGGTGCTGGACTGGTTGGTGCACTGCGTCCGCCTCAGGCTCTGTTTCCAAATCTAATTGTGGAGCCGCCGGCAACGCCATCTGGATATTGAGATCAGGGTCGGTTATCGCTTCCATCGTCGGTTGGACGAAATCTGTACTTGTCATCAACTGGACACTCGATGGAATGCGAACATCGGCAGCTGTTGAGAAGGGATCTATATCCTGGAATGCCAGATCGTCTCCTCCCGCCAGTCCTGAAGCGGTGCGAAAATCGCGAATAAATTCATTCACGCTGCGATATCGATCGCGCGGTCGTTTTCTGAGCGCTCGTGATACTGTACCTGATACCTCGGGGGAGATGCCTGGATTGAGCGACGTAAGCGGGAGCTCTTCTTGCGACATGATTTTGACGATAGTTGCAGCGATACCATCCCCGGTGAAGGGAAGATAACCGCTCAGCGCTTCGTAGGTCACCACGCCAAGAGAAAAAATATCGGCTCTATGATCGACGGTTTTTGCGTTCTGAAGCTGCTCGGGCGATACATATGCAAGAGTGCCGAGCATTACGCCCGTCTTCGTTAGATTGGTCTCCTCGAGATCGGCGACACGAGCAATACCGAAGTCCGTTACCTTGACAGTGCCGTCCTCGAGAATAAAGATGTTGTCCGGCTTTACGTCGCGATGGATGACGTTCATGCTGTGGGCATATGACAAGCCTTCCGCAACCTGCTCCAGAATCGGTTGAAATACAGAGAGCGTACATTTGCCACCATGCTTGGCAATCTCCTTGCGAAGACTGTGACCTTCGAGATATTCCATCACGTAGTGGTAGCTGTCGGGATCTTGTGAGATCTCGAACACAGTGACGATATTTTGGTGCATCAAACGCAAAGCTGTCTGTGCTTCACGTCGAAATCTGTCTCGAAACTCCTTATGCTTGGCAGGATCGATGTTTTCTAAAATGAGTTGCTTGATCGCGACAATTCGATCTGTTCTCAGGTCGTTAGCTTTATAGACGATTCCCATCCCGCCCCGACCTATCTCGGCCAGGATTTTGTAGTTTTCAAACGGGCTAGACATGGGCTATTCCATTACGAAGATAAGCTCGGTCTTACCGATGGTTAGCCGGTCGCCGGGATTGATCTGGCGTCGTTCGCCGAGCAGCTCGCCGTTGACCAGGGTGCCGTTGGTGGATCCCAGATCCTCGATCCAGTAGCCGCCTTGCATCTGCAGAACCCAGGAATGGTGGCGAGAGATGTAATGGTCGTTGGTAATGGAGATATTGTTGGTCTGATCGCGACCGATCTTACTCACCGACTGGGTGAGAGGGAAGCGCTCGTTGGTGAGCTTGTTATACAGAAAAGCCGGGCGAGACGGCGCCATAGGCTTGCCCTGTTGTTGACCCGGTTGAATCTGTTGAGGAGCGCCCGCAGGATTGCCGCAGACGGTACATCGTCCGCTACCGTCGACCACCCCGCCACATCTTGCGCATAAACCGCTTGTCATTAGAATTTATCAGCTATTGCCGTTGCTGGATTCATCCAGATACTTGATTACAACTACGGTAACGTTATCAGGCGCACCGCCGTCCAACGTTTGTTTGACGAGCTCTTCGCAAACATCATCTGGGTCCTTCTGGTCGTCGACCACATCCGAGATTTGCTCATCACGCAGAACTGTCGGCAGTCCATCTGAACAAAGTACAACCCAATCACGGTCTTTGAGCTCGACCGGAGTGTGATCAATTTCCACGCGCTCTTCGTGACCGAGGCAACGCGTGATTAAATTTTTGTAAGGATTGATGCGCGCTTGCTCTTCTGTGAGTCTTCCGGCACGCACCATCTCTTGCACTACTGAGTGGTCATTAGTGAGGAGAGTGTGTTTTCCGTCCCTCACCAAGTACGCTCTCGAGTCTCCTACGTGTGCAATCTGAAGCATGTTGTTATCAGACTGAACCGCGACGACCACCGTCGTTCCCATGCCTCGAACAGAAGCGTCTTCTTCAGCTTCATGCCAGACCTTATGGTTGGCCATATTGACCGTTTCGTCTAACCACTTTTGAATCTTGTCTTTGTCGTCAAGCGAAGGGGGCGAATCGCGCCATTGCTTTTCGATTGCTTCGACGGCGAGTTTACTGGCTCGGGAGCCGCCAACAGCGCCACCCATTCCATCAGCGACCGTGAAAACCCGTTGATCCGGGCTCATCCAAAAATTGTCTTCGTTTCTCTGACGCTGGCAACCGGCATCAGTTCGTGCAGCCGCACGCCATTTAAGCATACCTTATCTCCGTTGCCTCCTAGAAAGCTCGGTCTTACCAGATCGGTCTTTTAGTTTACTTGATCTGACCAGGTGTCCAATTATTCTTGCCACCATTACACCATTTCCAATCAAAAAATAATTGGAATACGGTTGCAGTTCAGTTATCAAGCAGGTTCCCAGATACAAAATGGAAAAAGCAAGGAGCCACATGGACTGCACTAACAAATTTACTCTATTTTTTGCGAACTCTCCGATCTCGTTTTCCAAAGTCTTAACGCGACTTTTCACTTGATCGAGTTGAGCAATCAAATCAGCCATCTCGCGGTCAATATCGGATGTCTCGTAGGCAGTCTTTACATCTTCTCTTTCAAAACCGATTGTTTTTTTCTCGTTGCTCTGCACTTTTTGCCCGGTTGTCGGTGTCAAGAAAGAGAGTGAGTTGTCGAGAGTTTTTGCGTTGATCAGTTTCATCCAGGCAGTCTTTATCACCGAGGCATATTCGCTTCCCATCAGCTTTAGCACGTCGGCCGCTTGATCTGGTTTGTTCAGAATCCACTTCCGGAGCGACGGCTTGGCAGCTTCGACGAAACTGAAATTAGGATGAAGCGTGCGTGCAACGCCTTCGAGAGAGGTGCCGGTGCGGAGTAGATAGGCGAGAGTCGGCGGTATGCTTATTGATCGGTCGAAGGCAATCTGGTCGATATCGTTTTCAAGGTTGGAAAAATCTAGCTCTCGGATGCCTTTACCTGCGTAATAATCGATGAACGGCTCTATTGTCCGTCTTACCGGTTCTGTCTTCGCATCCTGCTTGACTATTCCAAGAATTTTTAGGTGTCCTATCAATTCTTCGACATCGCGTCTTATAACTGATGCGATACAACCTGTAATCGCATCGCGTTGTACGTCTGTGATCTCGCCGATCATGCCGAAGTCGTAAAGTACCACGTTGCCCCAATCGTCTATGGCCAGATTGCCTGCATGCGGATCGGCGTGGAAGAAGCCGTGCAGCAAAACCTGGTCCAGATAACAGCTCACCAGTTTGTTACCGATGGAGATCAGGTCCAGCCCTGATTCTTCCAGCGCCTTCGTGTCGTTGACCTTGATACCCGGCATGTATTCCAGAGTCAGTACACGCTTGCCTGTGTGCTTCCAGAATACCTTCGGTACGCGAATATCCGGATGTCCTTTCAGTATCTGACGAAGTCGGTCGGCATTTTTGCCTTCTTGCAGGTAGTCAATCTCCTGGAATAAGGTACGTCCGAATTCGTCTGATAATGTCAACCAGTCGTCCCAAACCGTGCTCGGTTTCACCTTCGCACCCAGTCTTGTGGCCAGGCGCATGTAGCCAAGGTCTTGATAAAAGCGTGTGGCAAGGTTGGGGCGCTGCACTTTGACCGCCACAGGTGTACCGTCCTGGAGCCAGGCCCGATGCACTTGACCAATGCTTGCCGAAGCGATCGGTGTTTCATCGAACTTGATAAATATTTTTTCTGGCGCCGCACCCAAGTCAAGTTCGATAATCTGACGAACAGTCGAGATGTCGAAGGGCGGAACTTTGTCTTGAAGGAGCGCCAACTCGCTCGACATTTCGTCAGACAGAATATCTTTACGCACGGAAAGGAACTGCCCCAACTTTATAAAAGTCGGGCCGAGTTCGATCAGCGCTTGTGTAACCCGGCTTCCTCGTTTTCGCTTCTTTTCGCTCGTCGTGAGCGCTGTATCCTTGCCGTACTTCTCGCCATACTTTTCCGAGATCGAACTCGCGACAAAAGAAGTCAATGTGCGCGCAACTTGCCAGAAGCGCTTTTCTTTGACCAGTTCAGAAGGGGTTACCGAGCGATCGGCTTTGAGCGGATCGTAGCCCAGCCTTTGCAGCGGTGCTGAGGACGGAACTTCCTTCGGCTGTCTTACATCACCCGACGACGATCCTTCTTTGTTGTTGTTTTTAGAAGACGTCTTCGTCTCTTTTTCAATTGTGTTCAATTCGTCAAGCTTCTCGGAATCGCTTTTGTTTCCATCCTGTTTCGGCAAGTGATCTTGTCTGTCTGGTGTTGGCATGACTCTTATGAGATGAGCTTACACGCAGTCAAGCAGGAGTTCTTTTGCAATCGACCGTTGACGCGAATTCTTTGACGCAGGCTCAAAATATGAGAATGGCTAGACGGAAGCTTTCATCTGCTTGAGCTCGGAAATTTCGGCGCGCAGCGTGGCTATCTCGGCGCGGAGCTCGTTAATCTCAGTTGAGTCGCCAAGGGCGCCCAGGGAGAAGTCAGCAACTTGTCTTCGAATTTTCTCGCGCACTTGACTTTCGAGAATTTCAGATCGCTGCCATATGTGCTGAGAAAGTTCGTTGGCGACTTGCTTCATACGATCTTGCGTCTCGGAAAGTTTTTCCGAGCTATTCGATTTGTATTCGCTTGCTCTTGCTGTTACTGCGTCCAGGCAATCTTCGAGGCGCTCTCGCCCAACTTCGACAGCTGCTTTCGCCAGGAAGAAAAGTTTTACTACGGGCCGAATCACAACTCAAACCTCCATTCGGTTCAGATAAGCTTAGCCTGTATGCGTTGCCAACTTTCTGAATTAGATCAACGAGGCATTAATAGCACGTTAATCTCTGTGGCTGTCGCCCGACCAAACCGGCATTTTGTCGCCGCAATGAAAGACAAAACTATCGGAAGATTATACACTAGGGTAGGAATGATTTGCCCAATGTATGCCTTCCAAACTTGCGCTCTGTAACGGAAATTAGACAGACCGCTTGTATTCCGTGAGGCATGCCTGAGTCGTTCACGTTGATGAAGGAATTTCTACACACAAGGGAAAGCGCTATGGTGGCACCAGAAATCAAAACTGCGGACAGCAAAAGGGATGGCGAAAAGTCTCACGAGACGGAAGCCTCCGCTTCGCCGGGCCGTAAGAAAATTGACTCTGTGACGCTCATCTATGTGCCGCTCCACCTGGGCGGTTCGCACAGAGGGGTCAGTATGGGTCCTGCCGCCATGCGTGTGGCGGAGTTGCCTGAGTCAATCGAGAGACTCGGTTTCAAAATCGCCGAAGAAGTTGATATTCAGGTGCCTTACTCGGTCTGCTGGTGGGATAAGCAATCACCGGCGAAGTGCGTTCCGGAAATAGGACAGGTCAGTCAGGATGTTGCAGAGGCTGTGGAAGCCGCGCTCACCAAAGGCACGATTCCGATCACGATTGGTGGCGATCACTCGCTCGCGATTGGCAGTATCGCCGGCGTCTCCAGCTACTATCGCAAGCTCAAGCAGAACTGGGGCTTGATCTGGTTCGATGCGCACGGAGATATCAATACTCCTGAATCGTCCGAAAGCGGCAACGTTCATGGCATGCCTCTCGCGGTCTCACTGGGCAACGGCGATCGACGCCTGACCGAGCTGCAAGGGTTTTCTCCGAAGGTGCAACCTCATCGCTCCGTATTAATTGGAATTAGAGATGTCGATCCACCAGAACGCGAATTCATCGACCAATCTGGTATCACGCCTTACACCATGCGCGATATCGATCATCTGGGAATCGGCAGAGTCACCGATCTGGCGCTCGGTGCGTGTGGATCTGATGTGGCCGGACTGCACGTCTCTTTTGATATCGACGTCATTGATCCTGATATCGCACCTGGTGTCAGTACACCAAGCCGCGGCGGACTCAACTATCGTGAAAGTCATCTTGCCCTGACGCTGCTGGCGGAATCTCAGCTGATTCGAGCTATCGATATCGTCGAGCTTAATCCGGCATTCGACATGCAGAACAAAACAGCCAAGCTCGCTGTGGAGCTTATCCTGGCTAGCTTGGGACAGCGCATCCTCTAAGCGGTGCTTCTTCAAATCGATGAAGAGTCTTTTGGCCAGTTGCGCTCATCGCTCTCACCCTTATCCTGCCTCTCTATCCTGGGTGATGACGCAGTGTTGGGACGATCTTCTTTTCGCGCACTGGTCATTCGACCCGGCAGCAATACGCCACTTGATACCAGAGCAACTCGCGCTCGATACTTTTGATGGACGCGCATACATTGGTATCGTCCCCTTCAAGATGCGCAAGGTCCGGATGCGCCTTATGCCTTCATTTTGTGGAGTGTCGAATTTTCTAGAACTCAACGTTCGAACATATGTGACAGTCAATAACATTCCCGGCGTCTATTTTTTCTCCCTCGATGCTTCCAGCCTTCTTGCTGTAGAGGGGGCTCGAACATGGTTTCGACTTCCATACTATTACGCCGAAATGCGCAGCGCCGAAAGAGATGGGAAGTATTTCTACGAGAGTAGGAGGATTGACCGACGCGGCGCAGCGGCCGGCTTGAAAGTGTCCTGGCGGCCAAAAGAAGTTATGCCGGCAACGCCAGATTCGATCGAGCATTTCCTGACGGCGCGGTATTGCCTATACACTATATCTGGTGACAACTCGGTTCTGCGTGCGCACGTACATCACCTTCCCTGGCCCTTGCAAACAGCCTATGCCGACATAACTGTCAACACTATGTTGGATCCACTCGGGTTGACATGCGAAGGTGATCCGATCGTTCATTTCTCGAGAACACTCTTGACTGTAGAGTGGGCACCGGAATTGGTGCCCTAGAAAATATATTTCGGGGCAAATCGAATTTGGGGTAGACAGCAAACGAAACCGATACTATACTATACTTACGTATGGGTGAGGTTGAAAAGTATAGTTTTTTTCTGTTGAGGATTGGAAAGTTGACAGCCAATACATTGCCTCCGCGGCAACAGGACGTTCTAAATGCCATTGTCGAGTTGACGGACAAGCATGGTTATCCGCCCACTCTACAGGAGCTGGCCACGGCCCTGGGACTGAAAAATAGAATGACCGTGCACCAACACGTCGTCGCCTTGAAGAAGAAGGGCATGGTCCACTGGGAGTCCAAACTCAATCGCTCGATGCGTGTTGTTGGCGAGGGTCTTAGATATATAAGTACTGACAGTAAGTATGCAGGCGAGCATTATTTGAGCGCCGCAGAATCAGCAGAGCCGGAGCTCCCTCAAGCGGGCGTCCCTCTTGCCGGACGCATCGCGGCAGGTGCCCCGATAGATGCGATGGAGACACCAGAGTACTTGCGTATCGAAAGTGAGTATGCGGATTCTGGATGTTTTGCACTGGAAGTGAAGGGCGATTCCATGATTGAGGATGGTATCTTCAGTGGTGACTACGTCATAGTCAAGCCCAGTCCCTCTCCTCACAATGGTGAAATTGTCGTGGCTCTCCTTGAAGATGGATCGGCCACACTCAAACGCCTTTTCAAGGAGAACGGCGGGTACCGTTTGCAACCAGGCAATTCTCAGATGGAGCCAATATTTGTCCCGCGTAGCCAGGACTTGCAGATTCAAGGTGTCGTGGTCGGACTGTTCCGACGGATGTAAGCAATCTGCTGTCTAAGACGCATGTAAGCCTCTGATGATTGCAATAAGGTAGCTGTATAGTATGCAGGAGACTGGAGTCTTCCTGAACATGCAATCAAGAAAAAAACTCATCATTATGGGCGCCGCAGGGCGCGACTTTCACGACTTTAATGTCTTCTGGAAAGGAGAGTCTGACTACCAGGTCGTGGCTTTCACGGCTGCCCAGATCCCGGACATACACGGTCGTATGTATCCGCCAGTTCTGGCTGGTTCCGACTACCCTTCTGGTATTCCTATAGAACCGGAGGATAAGATTAGCGAGCTTATCCGGCAGCATGACGTAAGCGAGGTTGTGCTCGCCTATTCGGATTTGAGTCACAAGGACGTAATGCACAAAGCCGCGACAGTCAACGCGGCCGGGGCAGACTTCAGAATCATGGGCTGGCGGCACACTATGCTGGATTCTACGAAACCAGTAATTGCAGTGTGCGCAGTACGAACCGGTTGCGGAAAAAGTCAGACGACACGCCGCGTTTGCCAAGTGCTGAAAGAGCTCGGTAAGAAAGTCGCGGTCGTTCGCCATCCGATGCCATACGGCGATCTATCAAAGCAAGTCTGTCAGAGATTTTCGGATTTCTCAGACCTGGATGCCGCTCAATGCACTATCGAAGAGCGAGAAGAGTATGAGCCACATATCGAGCACGGCAATCTTGTTTTTGCCGGCGTCGACTACGAGCAGATTCTGCGCCTGGCAGAAAGCGAAGCCGACGTCGTTTTGTGGGACGGCGGCAACAATGACATTCCATTCTATCGGCCGAACCTTCACATCGTAGTTGCAGATCCGCATCGTGCCGGACATGAAGTCGCCTATCATCCTGGGGAGACCAATGTGAGAATGGCTGATCTTGTCGTAATCAATAAAGTTGATACCGCGAAAAAAGAAGATGTCGCAATTGTCGAAAAAAATATCACCGCGATCAATCCGAGAGCCAAGATTCTTCGTGCTGACTCACCGATAAGTTTGTCTGAAAACAACTCTATAAGAGGGCGTCGGGTTCTGGTTATCGAAGATGGTCCTACTGTGACGCACGGCGACATGGCTTTTGGTGCCGCGTACGTTGCAGCTCGAGATCATGGCGCTTCCGAGATTGTCGACCCGCGGCCGTACGCAGTTGGTTCGATAAAGTCCACGCTCCAACAGTACAGCCATATAACTGAGATTCTTCCGGCTATGGGCTATGGTGCAAAACAGATAGAAGACCTGGAAAAGACTATCAATGCTACCCCTTGTGATGTTGTGTTGATTGGAACCCCTATAGATTTGTCTCGCGTATTGAAGATCAACAAGCCCACTGTCCGAGTTACGTACGAGCTCAGTGAAAGAGATCCTGATCTTCTCAGCTCCATGATCCGAAGTGCTGTTTCTACCTAGTGAGAACTACAACCATGAATTCCACAATCGCCATTTTTGATTCAGTCGACCAGCTTCCCAGCAACCTCCTACAATCATGTCGGAAGATGCCGATACCAAATACGATGCTCATGTGCTCTCCGGATTACTTCGATGTCGTCGATGTGAAGAATCCACATATGGAAGGCAACATCGGAAATGTCGATACAAGCAAGGCTCGCCGCCAGTGGACCGAAGTTCAAAAAGCCTTTAGCGAGTGCTCCGCTAAGGTCGAGCTGATCGAGCCCGTGGACGATTGCGAAGATATGGTCTTCTGCGCGAATCAAACTTTTGTTGGTCTAGATTCGAATGGCAGAAAGCTTTGTGTTTTGAGTCAGATGAAGCACAGCTCTCGCCAGAGAGAAGTCGGTGCGTTTTCAAAATGGTTTGCCGATCACGGATATCGGGTTGAGCAGCTCCCAGAGCAACTCGGATTCGAAGGTAGCGGCGACGCGATCTGGCATCCGGGGCGAGCGCTGATTTGGGGCGGTAGCGGCTTTCGCTCCGCATCGCAAGCTTATCCTTATATAAGCGAATTCTTCGGCGCTCCGGTTATACGTTTGCCGCTTCGCTCTGATCGTTTCTATCATCTCGATACGTGCTTCTCTGCTATAGACGAGGAGACTGTTCTGATTCACGCAGCCTCCCTCACAGCCGATGGGATAGCAATGATTCGTTCGGTTTTCAAAAATGTGATCGATTGTGATGACAAAGAAGCAAATGAAGGCATGGCCTGCAATGCCACTGCTATTGGTGGCAAGCATGTAGTAATTCAGAAAGGCAATGACACAACCGTGCAGGCCCTGAAGCGCCTCAACTATACCGTTCATGAAGTAGATACGTCGGAATACATCAAATCCGGTGGTAGCGTATTCTGCATGAAGATGTACGTGTTTTAGACGCTCCTGGCGCGCAGATCAACCTTATTCGTTGTATATGCATCGAAATATATTTTCGACTTCCGGTTATTCACGCGTTCCTCACTTCTTCGAACTATAATTTTCACTGAGTTCATAGGATGGCGTTCGCCGTTTCTCAAAATTCGACTACTTTCATCGCTTCGGTCAACTCCAAGCTGCTGTTGTTGTGCCCTCGATTGGCGGGCTGTTTTACAGACCTACGTGTTTGGGTTGATTTCGTTTGCTCGCTGATGCGTACTTCTCTTCTTGAATCGGTACTATTTTGAGAGTGTTAGAACAACTGACGTTAAGCTCGTCACCACGGGAAAGGCGGCTCTCGTACCGCTGGAATTCAAGAGATACGTGCACTGTGGTGGTGCTTCTGGTGCTGTCCTCCCTGATGTTCCTGCCTTTTCTCGGCGCAAGCGGAATAGTGAATTCAAGCGACGGCTATTACACCGAAGCGGCGCGAGAAATGCTAGAGCGCAACGACTTTCTCACGCCGTATCTCAACTATGAACCGTTTTACGATAAGCCGATTCTAGCCTATTGGTTGATCATACTGAGCTATAAGATTTTCGGAGTCAGCACCTTCGCGGCGCGACTACCATCAGCGCTTTGTGCGATTTTTTCTGTTGGCTTGCTCTACGTTTTGACCAGACCACTATTGAATTTTCGAGCATCTTTGTACTCGGCGCTTTCCCTGTTGACTATGCCGCTCTTCGTTGTGACGGGCCACCTTGCTTTGACCGACGCACCGCTCATGTTGTTCACTATAGTGGGTGTATTGTCGTTGTTTTCCGTGGAGAACGGTGGAGGATCGTTTTATCTTTTCGGCGCATACGTCGCTCTCGGTCTGGCTTTTCTGTGTAAAGGCCCCATCAGTCTTGTTGTTTGTACCATCGCAATCGGTGGATATATCATTCTCGTTAGTGACCGTCCAAGTAGATTTTTGGAGCTGTTCAAGAGACTCAAACCGCTCCTTGCTTTTTCTATACTGGTTATTGTGGTGCTCCCCTGGTTCGCGATAGAACATGTTGTCACTCACGGCGACTTTACCAGAAGCTTTTTCATAGAGCAGAATTTTGGTCGAGCTACTGGTACATTCGCGTCCCACCGCTATTCTTGGTGGTTCTATATCCCGTTTATAGCAGGTGGTTTCTTTCCCTGGTCTACACTGTTGTTGCAGTCGCCTCTGTTGCTCAGGCTCAAGAAGAAGCATTTTTCGGACACTCTTCGCGCTCGACTGTTAAAGCTTGCACTGGTGTGGTTGCTTGGCACCATGGCATTTCTTAGCGTTGCCGCGTCGAAGCTCCCCACCTATCTACTTCCTACTGCTCCTGCCCTCGCAATAATCGCGGGTTGTTATCTAGACAAAATTGTGCGACTGAACAAACGGAGCATTCTACTTTGGACGGTGCCAACGTTTGGCATTGGCGCGATTGTTTCGATTTTAGTTGTGCCTCAACTGGTGCGTGAGTCGCTAGCACTCAAGCCTCTGGTTATTGCCTCTGTGTTGATGCTTTCAGTTGGAATTGTTTTCTACAGTGTTATGCTGTTCAAATCGAAAATTAGGTTTGCAGTGGGTATTCTGCTTGCGAGCTGTTTTCTTGCGTGCTCCGTGCTAGTTCCTGCAGGGACGATGATCGTCTATCGGCGCAATTTAGCAAGCCAACACAAGCTGCTTATACAGGCATCCAGCGTTCCGAATGCAAGCTTAGCGATTTATGGCACTTCCAGACCCGGTTCTGCGTTCTACGCCGGACAAAGGGTATTTGAAGTCGAGACTGAAAAGGACTTCTCCAACTTTCTAGCCGATACAAAATCACCGCATCTGATCGTAGTGCCGTCTAAGAACTTGGAGCGCGTGCGCGATGAATGGTCACACAACACCACCCAAATCAATCACAAGGGCGATTGGTATTTACTGAGAGTGTCGGAAGAAAATCTCTCACTCTAAGCTAAATGCCGATTTCGGCAGCGAAAAATCTCAGCTACGGATGGGATTGGTCCAAAGGCTTCAACCAATGGATAAGTACGAAGCGTCCGTCCTGCGCCACTCTTTTCGCGCCTGGATGGCTGTCAAAATAGGTAGCGTCATTGGCACTGCATATCACGTAGGCTTTCGGAGAGCCGAGAATTTGCTCTTCCACCTTGATCTCTGTCGGTTGTGGTTCGGATGTTTCCTTCACCCAGAATGGAATTGGTGGTTGAGATTGCCCTGCAACACCGGTAAAGCGATTGGTTCCTGCGATTGGCTTTTCCTGTGCCGGCGAGCCGACCGTGGCGCGGTGTGTGTAGAACGTGGCTGAAGGGAGTCGAGCTTTGTAGACGAATATAGGCTCTCCTGAATCCGCGGCGAATCGAGCCAGATCTGCAACCCCGCGCTCTTTGAAATCGGACATAACGTGAGCTGCCTGAAACCCGAAAAAAGCACCGGCTCCTATCGCGGTCAGCGCGAAAGCGCTTACGGCGAGATTCCATCTGCGAACGACAAGAAATGCAACAGCGATGGCAAGTCCGATGGAACCGGCGATCAGGTAGTTCTCGACAATCAGAGAAATAGTCGGTGGAACGCGACGGACATGGGTTATCACAAGTGGTTCAATCAAACTTCCGACACTATATACGGTTGCGCACAGAGCGAGCGGAATCATTAACCGCTTGAATCGTCTCTGGCAAATCGTCCGATCGATTTCGAGCGCGACCAGAATTGCCAGTGCTGGAAACGCCGGCAACGTGTACGACATCAATTTAGAAACGCTGGCGCTGTAGAAGGTTACCGTCAGAAACAGAAGGCAAGCCGCGAATAGTGCCAGCTCCTGCCGAGCGTCTAAATGACGGAAGGTGTTGAGGATACCTTTAGAATCACCCTTTGGATTTTGACTCGAAGTTCTCTCGACGTGAAACGCGCCAACGAGCGCCTGCGGTAAGAAAATTGTCCAGGGTGCAAAACCACCCGCGACAGCCGCGAGGTGATACCACCATGCTCCTTTGTGGCCGCTAACAACTTTGAGGAACCGCTGGAAATTCTCCATGACGATAAAGCAAGTGAAGTATTCGCCTTTGGTCACCATTGTTTCAATAACAAGCCAAGGGAGCGTCACCGCTGCCACCAAAAGTGCACCGAGGTGTGGTTTGTAAAACTTCAGCGCCTCAATCAAGTTTCTCCTCAGAAGGTGATACCCAAATAGAATGATCGCTGGAAGCACGATACCTACTGGACCCTTTGTCATTACTGCAAGTGCCAACAACAGATAGCCCAGGAAAACGAGTGACTGGCGCTTTTCTCGGAAAGCATTGAAGAATGAGAACAGACCCGTGACAGTGGCAAGAGACAGCGTCATGTCGCCGATTGCCAATCGTCCGCTCACCACATACAGTGGCGCGCTCATCAGTGCGCCGGCACCTATCAGACCGGCTCTCATGCCGACCGTCCTGTTGAGCATCCAGTATGTGCACGCTACCAGCAGTGCACCACAGGTTGCCGAGACGAAGCGAGCGGCAAACTCATTTTGTCCGAAAAGATGATAGCTAAATGCCACCAACCAGATGTGCAGGGGTGGTTTCGTATAGCGGATCGCGTAGTTCAACGTTGTGGTGATGTAATCGCCCGTATCCAACATCTCGCGTGCCGGTTCTGCGTAAAAAGCCTCATCAGGGTTGAAGAGTGGAAAGTCCCCGAGACCGGTGAAGAAGATGAAACATGCGGCTGCGAAAATCGAGGCGAAGACTGCCAACTCCGTGACCAGACCGGGTCGAGACGTTGCTGTCTGCTCCTCCTGGCGGATTTGATTTCGTTGCAGTTGGGCTGTAGTTGACGTCATCATTCCTCGCTGTCGACTCTCTCGATTACCGGAAGGAAAATGCAGAAGCATTGTTATGAGCGCCTTGTGAAACGAAGCCCTCGGCGTTCGTATTCGACAAAGCACCGGTTGTCGCAGAATTGAAAAACTTGTGCCACCACTGTTGGAACATTATTAATGTCCACAGCTCCTTGCGACGATCCGCACGTCCGGAATAGTGATCGTCCAGAAGCTGCTTCAGGAACTGCCAGTGGAAGATACCTTGTCGTCTGACATAGCCTTCTTCCAACAGTTGATCCACGAGTCCTTTGAAATCACCCTTCAACCATTTTGCAACTGGAATACCAAAACCTTTTTTAGGTCGATTGATGATCGAAGCCGGGAGATAAGGCGCGACTGCTTTCTTCAGCAGGTACTTCGTAGTGAAGTTGCGCACTTTGTAGTCGGAAGGCAGCGACAACGCGAACTCGGCAAGAGGGAAAGCGAGGAACGGCATGCGTGCTTCCAGCGATGTCGCCATCGAGGCGCGGTCGGCTTTGACCAGGAGCTGGTCTGCCAGGAAGCAGCTGACGTCCAGTCGCATAGCTACATCAACCACGTTTTTCATATCGTTGATGCCGTGCATAAGCCATCTGGTTTTCGCCAACCGGTCGACGAGTTCACCATGATGCTCCAAGAATTCTGCACCGGATGCAGTATCAAACAAGGATGCGTCGATGAGACCGCTGTGTTGGTTGACTGGAATTGCACCCATCCATTTGAAGTGTCTGGTTGTTATCGGCTCTTCAGCAGCAGTGATGAACCGCTTCATTTTATAGTCGAGACTCAAGTTATTGAGAGAAACAGGCATTGAATTGATCATTGGATTCAGCACTCCTCGGCGCAATACCGAAGGGATGCTGGTCCAGGTCTTAGCTAGTCGATGAGCAATGTAGGTTGGATAACCGCCGAAGAGCTCATCGCCGCCCTCACCTGAAAGAGCTACTGTGACGGACTGTCTAGTCATTCTCGACAAGAAATAGGTAGGCAGAATTGATGCGTCTGCAATCGGCTCATCGAGGACTCGCCAGAGATCCTCCATCATAGAGAGAGCCTTTCCCGGGGTGAACTCGGCGACGTGGTGCTCCGTGCCGACATGCTTTGCTACGAGATTTGCATGACTCGTTTCGTCGAAAGACTGATCCGGAAATCCGATTGAGAAGGTTTTGATCTTGCCGGGCACATGACGCGCTGCCAATGCTGTGACAGCTGACGAGTCGATTCCTCCTGAGAGGAAAATGCCGAGAGGCACCTCCGAAATCAGTCTCAGTTTTACTGAGCGATCCAGAAGCTCAACCAGTCGCTCGCAGGCTTCTGTCTCATTCATCCGGCTAGTAGAGCCTTTCGGTGACCAGTATCTATCGATCTTGACTTGTCCGCCTTCAATTACCATGTAAGAAGCCGGCGGTAATTTGTGAATGCCATCGAACATGGTGCTGGGCGAGGGGACGTATTCTAAAGCCAGGTACTCTTGCAGCGCCTCTGGATTAATGCGTTTGCGGGAGTTGGGATGAACGAGAATTGTCTTGATCTCAGAACCGAAAATGAACTGTCCGTCGAAGATCGCCCAATGCAGTGGTTTTTCACCCATTCGATCTCGTGCTACAAACAATCTCTTTTTGTTTGAGTCCCAGAGCGCAAATGCAAACATCCCTTCGAGATGTTGCACGCAGTCGACGCCGTACTCTTCATAGAGATGAACAATGGTCTCTGTATCGGTCTTTGTTCTGAGCGTGTGCCCCTTAGCTATAAGCGTGTCACGCAATTCCTTGAAGTTGTATATCTCACCATTAAAGACAATCCAGACCGAATTGTCTTCGTTTGCAATTGGTTGCTGCCCGCCGGACAAATCTATAATTGATAGCCTGGTCATGCCCAGCGCGGCAGGACCAATAATCATCATGCCTTCTTCGTCCGGCCCGCGGTGCGCAATGCTTCCGCACATTTCGCGAAGATGGCGCTCGCCTGGATCAAGTTGGTTGCCGTTAAGGTTTAGATATCCGGTAATTCCGCACACGGGATGAGGACTCCAGCAGACTTCATTTCAGAGTATGTGCCAGGATTGCTTCTGAATCATTAGTATTGACTAACTCACAAATATAAAACGCTTACTAGAGCGCCGTTCCACCATGGGATCCGCTGGTATGAGAAGTTTTCAAGGTATGACCGGGGCTTGATGTGTCTATAATGCCGTCATGCTAAGCACTAGAACCGCGCCCACAATTGTTACTGACCGCCGCGCCGCAGCAACCGCTGAGGTTGTTAAGCCCGCCCCAGTCGACCGACCTGTCACGCGGCCGAATCTGTCCATTATCATCCCGGTTTATAACGAAGTCGACACAATTCAGGCTCTCTACGATCAGTTAGTAGCGTCCCTGAGTTCGATCGGATGCACCTGGGAGCTGGTTTTCATCGACGATGGATCGGATGACGGCTCGTACGAGATCATCAGACAACTCTGGATAAAAGACACGAATGTCAGAGTCATCAAATTTGCGCGCAATTTTGGGAAGACTCCCGCGATGTCTGCCGGGCACGATTATGCTCGCGGTGATGTGATCATCCATATCGATGCCGATTTACAAAATGATCCCAAAGATATTCCCCGGCTGCTCGAGAAATTAGACGAAGGCTACGACGTCGTTAGCGGCTGGCGTAAAAAAAGGCATGATGAGCTGTTTTTGCGCTTGATTCCTTCCTGGATTGCTAATCGCCTGATCTCTAAGATGACGGGTGTACAACTGAGTGATTACGGATGCTGCCTCAAAGCGTATCGCCGCGAGGTTATTCAAGATGTGCGCCTTTATGGAGAGATGCATCGCTTCGTGCCTATTTATGCCAGTTGGCAGGGCGCGCGAGTCGTGGAGATTCCGGTTATTCATCATCCACGTAGGTTCGGCAAATCGAAGTACGGAATTTCGAGAACATTCAAAGTAATTCTCGATCTGATCACCGTTACCTTTATGTCGAACTATCTTACAAAGCCGCTTTATGTCTTTGGTTCAATTGGTTTGAGCTCGCTAGTTGTTTCGGCAGCTGCATTTGCCTGGATGGTGGTGTTGCGTCTGTTTTACGACACGCACTTTATCGACACGCCGCTACCGGTCCTGGTCGCCATGTTCTTCATGGTTGGTGTCCAGCTGATCCTTATGGGCTTGCTTGCTGAACTCTTGATTCGAACCTATCACGAATCGCAGGATAAGCGAACATACGTTGTCGGAACTATTCTAGAGTCCGAGTCGTTCGAACCGGCTGAGCAATAGCGCTTCGACAATCTGCGTGCTCACTGTTCTCGCAGCCTGATGCTCAACTGCCAATGACATCTGTTTTGGTTTTTCTCAATTAAAGAGCTTCTTCATTAGCTTCGGCATTGGCTTAGCTGTGTCGACTTCAATCGTCTTTTCATTCTCGTATTTGACTAAACCGGATTTGGTGGAGTCGATCTTTTTAACGTGTTTGCATTGTGTGTAAACCACGCGAACCTTCGTGCCTGTGCCGGCTTTGGAAAGGCGTGCGGCAATATGAGCTGCTTCAATGATTGTCGTCTTTGGTGGTTCTTGCTTATTAGATGGCACTCGAATAAGTACATGCGCCCCACCCTGTCCAAGGACGTGCAACCAGATATCGTTTGGATTTGCGACCTTGTTCAACAAATGATCGTTCTCCATTCGGTTGCGCCCGACGAAGACGGTCCACCCGTCCGAAGAAGTCAAAGACAGCATCTTGTTGCCACCACCCTTAGGGCGTTGCTGCTGGTGTGGAGGCTTGGAATCGCCTCTCGGTCTCTCTGTCTGCGGCTTTCTTCCGCTCAGAGTCTCTTTGACCTTCCTTAATTCGTTGATGTCTGTTGCTGAATCGCACGAGGTTCTTAGTTGACCTAAATAGCTCAGTCTTGCGGTGACCTCATTGACGGTGCTCTGCGCTGCGCCTTGCCTCGAGCGAAGCTTGGCGTATTGTCTATAGTAAACCTGCGCGTTTTGAACCGACGATAGGTTGGGATTCAATTTAATCGTGATCTCGTCGCCGTTGTCTTTGGTCCAGTCGTTTACTTTCAGATCTGTCTGTCCCGGGCTTATCTGACTCAAGCTGGTAAGGACGAGATCTCCGGATTTCTTCAGTCTTAAGAGTTCATCATCCGCACTCAAATGATCTTCGGCCACCTGTTTGCGCGATTCCAATTTGGTCGATTCTGAGCCGATCTCGGCTTTGATTTTTTCGCGAAGTTGAATGAAGTGTTCTCGTGCCTCGAGCGATCGGAAGTAATTCTCTACCATGTCGTTGACCGATGGAAACATCGTCCAGTCAGCGCTTTCGAGATCCGGATACCACCCTAATACTGTATAGCGGCTCAAGTCTTTCTTGCTGGCTGCTTTGGAATGAGTGTGTTGCTGCAAAGCGCTGACTCTTTGCCAAACGGATTCTTCCAGTCTTGCGTCATTGAGAGAATCGGACAACATGCTATTCATCCCGGTGGCGATGACAACCTCTTCACTAAGGTGTTTGCCTAATCCTGTAAAGCTTGATAGAAGCCACTGTTCTAGCGTAACCACGGCGGGCTTTGTGCCCGCTTCATCACCACCCTCGGTGCCATTACGTCCATGCCGCTTAGTCTGGATTTCCTCGCTTCCGGCTACTGGTGCCGGCGCGGGATTCGAATTCCATGTCTCTTTCAACTCCTGGAGTTTGCGGGCCAGATCCGCCTGCGACACTGAGAAGATACTTGGTCTATCCTGACCAGGAGGTCGCTCGTATTTCAAATTGGGAAGGACTTCGCGTTGTCGACTCATGTCTTTGGTGACTGCATGCGACGATGTAACGATTTTTTCGGAAGCCTTGTCCCAGAAAATTAGATTGCTATGGCGACCCATTATTTCAGCGGTCAGGATTTTCAGCGATGTTGTCCCTACCTCGTCAGTCGCTGAGAAAATGAAATCGATGATGCGCTCGCCTGGCAGCTGCTCTATGCCTACCAGCGTTGCGCCGATCAAGTACTTTCGCAGGGTCAGGCAGAAATTCGGTGGTGGACCGCTGCCATGTTTGGACTGATAACGTTCTGTTGTTTGACGATCGAGGGAGCTCTTCTCCTGAGATTCACCGGTTGCTGGGCTCGCTACCAGGCACATTCGACCATATACGGACTGAGCCGAGAGAAACAGGCATACCGTGCCGCCTTTCGAGCGCATCGACAACAATACTTCATCGCGGGCAAGCTGCACGATTTTGTCAACCTTACGGTTGAGCAATAGCGGCTTTGCTTCTTGTAATACCGCTCTTATCGTTAGCGCGTCAAACGGTTGCATTTTCCTGAAGTTTCAATCAGTCAGATTGACAATCTAGCAAATTTGACTAGATTTGTTATGAATCGCCAGAGAATACGGAGTAATCAAGTTAGAAGGGAATTCGCAGCGGTAGAAACGACCTGTCAGATACATTCCATTAATCGACCCGTTTCACGCATGAATATTCCAACCGTCAAAAGAACATCGTCGCTCATTGCATGCTGGTGTCAAACAAGGCATAATAGGCGGCTCAAGGGCTGATTTTCAAGGAGTTATCCCTCTTTTGCCCGCCGTCGTACCCCTGACCTTTCTTGAATGACCAACCGACAAGCCATCAATGAAGGAAAGCAAGAAAACCAGAGAGCAAACTGCGGGGGTGACCGTCGTGTCGCCTGCTGAGAAGTGCCGAGCTCGGCGCACAGGCTCTCTTCTTGTAGTGACCGGACCCTCCGGTGTAGGTAAAGGCACCATTGTCGGCAATGTTTTGGCTCAGGTCCCGGGTCTTGCAAAGTCTGTATCGGTTACCACGCGCAGGCGTCGTGCTTCAGAGAGCGAAGCCATTGATTACTTCTTCCGTTCGGAAGACGAGTTTCACTCCATGCGCGACCGTGGTGAGTTTCTAGAATTTGCCGAGTTTGCCGGTAACCACTACGGTACGCCATCCCAGTGGGTTACCGAACAGTTGGAGCGCGGTACCGACGTCATTCTCGAAATCGAAGTCCAAGGTGCCATGCAGATTCGCGATAAATGCGATGCGGCGGTCCTCATCTTTATCTCCCCGCCTTCATTCGAAATCCTCGCAGAACGGCTTCGCACCAGGGCGACCGAGTCAGAGGAAAAAATTACAGAGCGCTTGAAAAAGGCCAAAGGTGAGATGCAGCAGCGTCAACTCTTCAATTATGAAGTAATTAATGACGATCTGGACGAAGCTATTCGCAATCTGCGGGCTATCGTGTATGCTGAAAGACTGCGCATATGTAAGCAAACGGGTGAGTTCCAACCATGAGCACAACCAATATCCTCGACCAACTTTTGGACGAAACGACGAATCGCTACGAGCTCGTCCTGAAAGTTGCCCAGAGAGCAAAACAAATCAAGAATGAGACCCGAGAGCAACACAAGACTACCAATGCGGTGATTCAAGCGTTGCAAATGGTTGCCGCTGAAGGCGACGGTACGATCTTGATTTCCACTTCCGGCTATCACATTTATTAGATAAATAGCAGTTAAGTTCGATCTCAGTGGGACAAATCCCAATTGTCAGATGTTCGCAACTGGGTTTAGACTTAATCTGCGTTTCACGCAAATTGACGTTGACTAGCGGCGAGGATTCTGAGACTTAGATGGACATGTGGTCCTTTGTTCTGATGTTCGCCCTGCTGTCGGGCATTATGGGCTGGTGTATGACCCCCATAGTCAACGGCGTGCTTTGGTTCTGCGATTGGCGTGACGGCGCTAGCATCGACTGGGGGCTTGAGACAGCGTTTTCCATCGCGGTCCCCTTTGCCTGGATGTTCGCGCTCATTGAAATTATCATTCTTTATCACCATTAGTAAGACGCGGCTCGGATCGCTCATCACAGCGGTTTGATCCGGTAGATTTTGGCATCTCTCGATGGATGGGCGAACCAGATAAGCTTTCAACGGAGCTGTTTCAACTGAACCGTTGAACCGAGCTGTTACTGAGCCAGTTGTTCAGAACGAACTGAGCCAGTTGTTCAAAACGGCGACAACTACCCTGATGCGTGCCGGTCCAGCCCGCTTGTCCATCGACGATTCTGAACCGTATTAACTGAGGTTAAACGGCAACAGCTTCCTTGACGTGCCCTGGGTCAATACCGACTGTTTGAGCCTCATGGATTTTGTCCAAGTCGTACGACCCAATTGCGTTGTCGAAGCGCCTTTTCCCGTCGCTGCCCGCTTCTTGTTCAACTAGTTCGCGCAGAACCTCTACAAGATCTCTTGCGCTCGAGACCTGAGTCAATCGATTGCGATACGGCGCGCTCTTGTGAATGCCTTTCGTGTAATTGATGAGATGACGCCGAGACTCGCTCGTGCCCACCCGAACGCCTTTGTATCGAATCAGTCCGAGGCAATGCTCTACAGCCAAAATCAGCCGATCGGTCGAATCCGGCGGATCATCGAGTATGCCTTCGTCCAGGTACTTTGTGATTCGCGGTATTAGCCACGGATTGCCGAGAGTGCCGCGTGCCACAGCCACGCCGTCGCAGCCGGTCACTTCCAAAAGCTTTTGTGCGTCTTCTGGTTCGAACACGTCACCATTTCCAAAGACCGCTATTGAGAGCGCCTTCTTGACCTCTTTTATCATTGTCCAATCGGCTGTACCGGTATACCGTTGAGCCCGTGTTCGTCCGTGAACCGTTACTGCCGAGGCTCCGGCGTCTTCAATCATTTCGCCGAATTGAACACAGTTTTTCGAACTCTCATCCCAGCCCAGGCGAAACTTGACAGTGACTGGGATTGAGACCGCTCCTTTGATGGCTACAATGATCTCTTTCGCCAAGTCCGGCTCGCGCATTAAGGCGCAGCCATCTTTTCCGTTGGTTATCTTTGGCACGGGACAGCCCATATTGATGTCAACGAAGTCGGCTCCGCGCTGCTCAGCCATGATAGCGGCCTTCGCCATTATTTCAGGTTCGTGCCCAAATATTTGAATCCCGATAGGATGCTCATCGTCAGCCAGGTCCATGATTCTGCATTCGGGCTTGTACATCAACCCCCTGCTCGAAACCATCTCAGTCGCAAGCATGCAACCGCGGTCAACCTTGCGAACAATGCTGCGAAAGACAAGATCAGTCACTCCCGCCATGGGAGGAACGTATACGCGCCCTTTAACTGTGAGGGATCCAATCTTGATTGGCATAGACTGGGGCTGGTACTCTAATGAATCTGTACAGCTTTTATTCTCCTAAACTTTCGAAGAATTGTCAGATGTCTTTGCGAACTATTTGCTCGATCGTAATGTGCTTGTTTTTCTCCATTCATAGCGCCCGGGCTCTGGATAAGGTAATCAGCGGTCAGGTCCGAGACGACAAAAACAAAACTATGCAATCGGTGAAGGTCGAACTCTGGACCAAAGACGGTACTGTCTCTATGGTTGCCCGGACTAATGCCAGAGGAGAATTCTCCTTCACGCATGAGCCTTGCGAAGAATGCTTTTTGGAAGTAGCCGCACCAAGGAAATCAGGATTGGCCTCGGCGCTTGTCGACGGTATTCCGGGAGATGAAGGCCGCAGCGTCATTGTGACATTGAAGAAGGGATATCCTGTGACCGGGCGCGTGGTGGCTGAAGGCAAAGGGCTCAAGGGTATCGTCGTAAAGGCTTACAGTGCCAATCATGAGAAAGATCTGAAAGCACGAATCTATGGTGGCGGCGCTGTTGAAACAGGTCGGGGCGGAAACTTCGAAATGACATTGACTCCTGGTGAGAAACGGTTTGTGATTTTGAACAACCGCTACAAGATGCTCGCCAAACATGCAGATATAGAAGCTAAGGTCATTACTGATACCGAACTTGGTGACATTGAGATCCCTGGCCGATAAAACAGAGGAGAAAAAATGAAGGTTGCCTATTTTGATGCCCAGTTCGGCGCTGCAGGCGACATGTTATGTGCTTCGCTGATAGGTTGCGGCCTTGATCTTGAAGCGTGGTTGGCCGAGCTGAAGAAAATCGCATTGCCTGAAGGTAGCTTTGAAGTCGCGGTTGAAGATGTGATTCGCTGCGGGATTTTGTCGAAAAAAGTGACGGTCAAATGCATACATATCGATTCGGAGCAGTCCGCGCCTGAACCGGCGGCGCATGGTCACTCTCGCGGCCACGACGATTCGTCTGTGGATCCTGCGCACGGACATGGACACTTACATGATCACGAACATGGGCATGAACACAGACATGAACACAGACATGAACATGATCATGATCACGACCATGGGCACGAACGCGGGCATGGGCATGGACACTTACATGATCACGAACATGACCATGATCACGCCCATGAAGATGGTTATGGACAGCCACACGGCAGGACAATAGGGGAGACAATTGAAATCGTTCGGTCCTCGCAGATCAGCGATTCGGCTAAGGCTCTTGCGCTAGCGACCTTCGATAGGCTTGCCAGAGCTGAGTCTCGAGCGCACGGAGTCAAACCTGCTGACGTGCACTTTCATGAGGTCGGCGCGGTAGACGCGATCGTTGATGTGATCGGATTTGCCATTGCCTATGAAATGATGGGAATCGAAAAAGCGGTTGTTTCTCCACTAACGCTGGGTCGAGGCACACTTCGCTCCCAACATGGACTTTATCCTGTTCCTGGTCCCGCGGTTGTATACATAATCGAAGAATGCGGCGCTCCGACAACTGCTTTGGACTTTCGTTACGAATGTCTGACTCCGACTGGGGCCGCGATTTTGGCTACGATTGCATCGGGCTGGGGCGGACCTCCGGGCTTCGAAAAGATCGAATCTGTCGGATACGGCGCAGGAACATTCGATCCGTCGGAACACCCTAACGTGGTCCGTGTCATTCTCGGTCGGGCGCAAGCGATTCGGCAGACCTCGACCTCACAGGATGAGCTGCCGGCCCAATTCCGCGCAGAGGTTGTATGCGTTATTGAAGCGAATCTGGACGATTGTCCACCTAACATCATAGCGTACGCCCTTGAGCAGGCGCTCGCGAATGGCGCGCTCGACATATCGGTGGTGCCGGCGAGCATGAAGAAAGGCCGCAGTGGTCACCTGATCAGCGTCCTGGCAAAACCGGAGGACCGACGAAAGCTCGAGGTACTTATTCTGAAGGAGACTTCAACACTCGGAGTTCGCAGCTACTTTGTGGAACGGTTGATAGCCGAGCGCGAATTTGCGGAAGTAAAACTCGCAGATTCCTGGTCAATTCGCGTGAAGGTCGGGCGTGATCTTGAAGGCAATGTTGTCAATGTTCAACCAGAGTATGCGGATTGCGCTACCTACGCAGAGCGGCATGGGCTGAGCCTTCGCGAGGTGTTTGAGCAGGCTTTGCTGCAATATTCTCAAAATAAATAGATGCAACAAACCTCAAATAACGTTTTAACGATAACTGCAAACGGTTACCATTAAGCTAAAAATTGCATTGAGGTTGTATGCGCAAGACCTTTTCCAGCTCGACGTGCTCTTTTGGTATACTCTCCCGCACACGCGGTGGCCTGTAGTGGTTTGGGGAAGCCGAGGATTTCAGTTCGAGGTTTACCAACGCACTGCAACAGGATTTCTTGCAACATGGCTCGAGGGTAAATTGGCTGTGGGCGTATTTCCTGTCGATCCGTTCTCACCGACCTTTTGCTCATCCAGTTAAGCGAACAATCAGAAGTGAGAGTCGTACTTAACGTACTTCGCCGGAAGTTTTCGGCATGAACATACTTGCCACCACTCCGAACAGATAGATTGTAGCTACCGTCGAAGCTGCCAGGGCGTAGGATCCGTTGAAGATATTGATCAATGCTCCGCTTCCCAGTGCTGCGAAGGCTGCTGCGAACCGGCCGATGTTGTACGAAAAACCAAAAGCGGTGCTTCGAATCCGGGCTTCGAATAGTTCTGGAATGTAGATCCACAAAACCACGAAAGGAAGGTGTGCGAAGAATCCGACTGCCAGCACCCAGAATAGAAGCGAAAGCGAGAACGATTTCACGGTGAGGAACATTCCGACTGCAGCGATAAAGGCACAGAAGAACGAGATGGCCATGCACTTCTTGTATCCCAGTCTCTTTATTAGCCAGCCGCCGAATATGCCAGACGCGATCATGCCGATGTCTTTAAGGAACATGGCGTGACTGCGCTCTCCTACCGCGAGATCGCCGGTGAGCTGGTTGATCCACGCGGGAATCCATGCGATGACAGCCCACCATGTAATGATCGCGCAACTAGCGACTGCCACTACCGATAGTGTCTTATATCTGTACTGCGTGCTAAACAGCTCTTTCAATGTTCGTCCGAGTGTATCTTGCTTATCGAGCGCACCTGATTGTTTCAGGCGTTCTCTCTCGGCTTTGACAGCGGTGAACTGCTCAGGCTCTTTTAGTTTCGCTCGTATATAGACGGTCAGGAACGCTGGAGCAATACCAGCTACGAATAGCCAGCGCCAGCCGAAACCTCCCAACCACAGATTCAAACCAGCCGTGAGGAAGTAACCGAACCCTAAAGAAGTGGCCATTGCGCTGACAGCATGGACTCGAGACTTGCCTGGCCAGCACTCGGAAAGCAAAACCGCACCGATTCCCATCTCGCCGCCAATGCCGGCGCCGACGAGAAATCGGTAGATTCCGAGCTCCCACCACGAGTGCGCCGTCGCGCAGAGACCGGTGCAGAGCGCGTACAAGATGATAGTGAAAGTCAATGTTCGGGCGCGACCAAAATGATCGGCTGCCATACCGAAGAGCATGGCGCCTATCGCCCAGCCCACCATGAAAAGAGCAATGATGTAGGAGCCGTGGACGCCTACGTCCGCATAGGAAGTCGTACCAAGCAGCTCAGACAGGGCCGGATAGAGAACAATCGCGAAGATTGAAGAGTCCATACCGTCAAACACACCGCCAAGCCAGGTGGCGAGCAGTGCGTGCCATCGTGATGGACCTTTCGGTACCGAGGCGACAGTCGACAAATCATCGGTCTGTTGACAATTTACAGTCACGATGACATCGCCTGCGGTGTCTTCGATTTGGGATTCATTTTCAATCGGGGATCTAGGCTTCAAAGCGGTCACGGGCATATCGACCTCGCCTGCAGAAGGGCACATATTAGCGCACTTGCTATATTCGGTCTAGATAGTCTGCTTAATTCCAAATCACATGTAGATGCTCGCAGCCAGCGGCGGTACACGTTCGATCCCCAGCTGTTGGATTTGACGCAGAACTCGTCCTAGCCTCTGCAGCTCCTTCGGTGCTGCATTGGTGCTACTTCCTCCCACTGTACGTCGTGAGACAGTTTTTGCCTGGACGATTATCTCTTCCCATGACGGCGCGTTCTCCAGTTGACTAACGGCTAGATAGGAGATGATGCAATCGATGATCAAGGCTGGATAGTTGTCGAGATAAGATCCGAAGTGGACGAGCTTTCTACCAGGATGTTGAAAAGACGGGTTGCCTGTTTCCGAGCATTCCAGTGCGGCTATGGATGGAACGTACACTGTGTCGTAGTCGACCAGTTTGATGGCGCCATCTACGTCGACAATAATGTTTGCTGGTTCTAGCGCGCCGTGCGCGATGTTGTCTCGCTGTAATGCGTCGATCATCGTTCTGAAGTCGGAGAGTAGCTTGTTCAGTCCGGACGGCATACCCGCTTTCAGCTTCATTTTGCAAAACTCATCGATTGGATAACCGTCCGTCCAATCCATCCGAAGTAAGGGCAGTTGAAATTCCTCCATCATGATTCCATCGCTTTCATACTTGAATGGAACAAAGTACTTTCTAGAGTGTGTCATTGGATGGTTTGCTAGTGCTGCGTACCGCATGCCGCGGTCTCCAAGATTGCCGCGAAAGCATTTGAGTGCATAGACGCGGTTCTTACAAGCGACCTTGAAAATGTAGGCTTGCTTTCCACCAAGCTCAATGTCTGTGCGTCGTCCGGCGTTGAGCGATTCGTCTTTGAAATATCCGTTGCGAAGTGCTTCAATGTAGAATTCTCGTCCCGGCCAAACTTTAGGGCGTCTGATCTGCGGTCGACCGCCGGCCGATTTGATTGTAGTTGGTATCGTCACTGGTGCATGCGACCCAGTCTCTTCGATCGCCTTTGCACTGGGAAACCTTGCGGAAAAATTATTTCGATCGCTTTTATCAGATTGCACCAGTCGACGTATGAAACTGCCTCGGGCTCTTACTTCAGGCACAGGATGCTTTTCCAGGACTCGAAATATTCTGGAAGCGTCTGGGTCGACGAAGTCCTGTCTTCGAAACAGAATACATTCGTCACCACCCGTGAAGGTATGCCAGAGCGTAGGGTCCAACTTAATCAGCATCAGTGATTCGAAAATGATCCACGCGGCGAAGTTGTCTAGTTCTGAATGAAAATCCGTGCCGTCTCTGTTCGGATGTTGAAAGTTAGGATGTCCAAGTTCTGGGCTATTTTCGCCAGACAGGGTGGGCACGAACATCCCGTCATAATCGACCAGCGTCATCGCATCATTCTTCACCATAATATTGCCGTGTTGCAGATCTCCATGCGCCATCCCGACTTTCTGCAGACCTTTTACTACTGCGATAAACTGCGAGATTACGCGATCGATCTGGGTTCTGTCCGTGACATTGCGATGCAAGAATTGATCAAGGCAAAGACCGTCTACCCAATTCATTTTTACGATAGGGAACCACTCTCCCTGAATAAAAATACCTTTGAGTAAGTATTCAAAATCGACCATGTGTGGCACATGGTTGATAGACAAAAATTGCGACAACTGGTTGTATCTGTGGTGCTGACCGAAGACGTTGCGCAGGAAGCACTTTACTGCAAGTTGCTTTCCGTCCTGACAAACGAATTTGTACACACTTGCCGATCCCCCTGTTATCGGCTTTGGCAGTCCTAGAGAGGAGAGCTCTGGCTTATCCAGTGGGCTTTAGCGGGATGCAGTCTGCTGGCTAAGCTATCGACTTTTGTTCAATTCGGTTTAAACCCATAAAAGGGCTATTCGAGTGGGTCGCCCCGTCGCTTAAGCTCGCTTGTTATCAGCTTCTTGTCGAACAAAAATGCTGCTGGTTCAACCTGTGCACCGTGTCGAAAAGGGTGTGCGTATAGAAGAACGGGACAAATGTTGAGCGATAGTTCTCATGAGAATGCCTCTATCCGACTACGAGCATAGACAGTTTCACCAAGCTCAGTCAGGGTTTGATGCTCGTATTTTGGGGGCAAAGTCTATTAGACCTGCCGCTGGACCGCACCAGTTACCACATATCTGGTATTGCGCCGAGCAAAGATCAGTCCCATCAATCCGATCATAGGGAAGCTATTTTTTATATATAAAATGAACAGCCGAATTAGAAGAACATACCTCGTCCTCTTTGGGTCCATGCTCGTGGTTCAAACGCCTTGTCAGGCCGCCGTGTCGGAAGCGACGCTGACGGCCAAGCTAACGTCTCAAAAAATCTTGCCGAAAGGTGCGACACCAAAGCTAGTTCGTTCTAACGGGAACCTTCGAGTCGAAGTATTTCACTATCCCAATGTCGATGAAAAGACAGAGAAAATCGATGCCTTGCTTATTGCGCGCACCTTGCTCCATGTCGAGCCAGGCTCTGTTGACAGTATAGTTACTCGATTTTTTCACGATAGCCAACCCAGTTCGTACGTCGATGTGATTGTAAGTAATCGCGACATTGTAGGAGCAGACGCCGGGATAATGAGTGCAGACGAACTCCTAGCCGGCATCGGGGTCGTGGTGATACGAGCTAACGATAGTGTTGAGCAGCGTTTTGCTAAGTATTGCCAGGCTGCTGATGTCGCGCTACGCTCTGAAGATTTTCGAGAAGCGGAAAATCTCTTTCAGCAATCGTATAAAGAGGCTCCGGATGCGGCTCGCAATGATCCGAAGTATCTTAATGGTGTGGTGTCTCTGGCACATGCATATTCCGGCAGAGAGGACGATGCGGATGAAGCCCGAGTATATCAATCGGTACTTCAAGCGTTACCCACGACCGCTACGGAAGAAGTTCTCAGACCGGTTCGAGACACGTTCACCTACTACTTCGGCAAGAAAGACTACAAAAACGCGGAGACAATCGCAAAAGCCCTTACCGGACTGGAGACAAATGCAGGAGGCAACCCCAGTGTTCAGTATGCCAACGATCTGCAATTGCTGGCCTCCTGCCACCGTATGCAGGGTCGCACTGCTGAAGCTCGAAAAGAGTATGAGGAAACACTGCTAATACGTCGTAACCAGCTTGGGGAACACCATCCATCGCTTGCAGAGGTTCTCGAAGGGATAGGCGACTGTTATGTCGACGAGAAAAATCCAGTAGCTGCGCAGGAGTATTTTAAACAAGCAAAGGTTGCTTACGATCACGCTGTGGTAACCAAAGAGCCGAAATTTAGAATTTCATATGAAGTCTATCGCTCCGTTATGTCTCGATTGAACGGTAAGATGGGCGTCAGCGCTCAGCGCAAGCAGTGAGCAGCGAAAAATGCAAGTCGGCCAAGATGGCAACTTGCAAAATTTTTCGCCAGGATTAAGCTGACAACGAATTGAAGTTTAGACAATAAGCGCGCACGCTAGTATCAAGTCTTTTCCGGGGACGCCACTCTTGGCATAGTAGCGTCCCTAGAGTTTTGTGACTCCAAGTTTAGACGGATACGAGAGCACCTTCTCTTTTGAATTCCAGCTTGTCGTCTTTCGCGTCGACCAGAATTATGTCGCCGTCCACGAAATCGCCTTTGAGAAGCAGCAGCGATAGCGGATTCTCGATGTCCCTCTGGATTAATCTCTTCAGCGGACGAGCACCATATACGGGGTCATATCCCGATTGCGCCAACCAATCCTTCGCATCTTCCGAGAGGTTGAGAAGAATCTTGCGTTCTCTCAATCTGCGATTGAGATACATGACCATGATGTCGACGATTTGCTTGAGCTGACCACTTGTGAGCGCGTGGAACACGACTGTCTCATCAATTCTATTGAGGAATTCCGGTCTGAAGTGTTGTCTGAGAGCGCCAAGCACTTGCTCTTTCATCTTCTCATAGCCTTCGTCTCCATCGATCGCCGATTTGAGTTGATAATCGAGGATGTGCTGACTACCAATATTGGAGGTCATTACGATGACGGTATTCTTGAAGTCTACTTTCCGACCTTTAGAGTCGGTCAAATGTCCTTCGTCGAGTACCTGAAGCAAGACGTTGAAAACGTCAGGGTGCGCTTTCTCGACTTCGTCAAACAGCACGCAAGAATAGGCTTTTCTACGTACGGCCTCAGTGAGCTGCCCGCCTTCATCGAAGCCGATATATCCAGGAGGGGCGCCGACCAGTCGAGCTACGGTGTGCTTCTCCTGGTATTCGGACATGTCGATACGCACGATAGCAGAGTCGTCGTCAAACAGGAATTCTGCCAGAGCCTTAGCCAGTTCGGTCTTCCCGACGCCGGTCGGCCCGAGGAAGAGAAATGAGCCAATTGGTCGCTTCGGATCTTTTAATCCGGCCCTGGCACGTCGCACTGCATTCGACACCACTTCGATCGCTTCGTCTTGTCCGATCACTCTCTGGTGGAGATGTTCTTCTAAGCGGAGCAGTTTTTGAACCTCACCCTCGAGCAGCTTGCTGACAGGTATGCCGGTCCATTTTCCGACAATATCGGCGATGTCTTCCTCGTCGATTTCTTCCTTAAGCAATCGCTGGCCGCTCTTGCCACCAAACTTGGAGAGATGATCCTTCAATTCTTTTTCTAGTTCGATCAGCTTTCCAAACTTCAACTCCGCCGCCTTTTGCAGATCGGTCGCTCGTTCGGCCTGCTCAATCAATACCTTTGTTTCCTCAATGTCCGCTTTGATCTTCTGAATTTTGTTGGCGCTCTCCTTTTCTGAAAGCCATTGAGCTCGCAACCCGTCTGAGCTTTCCTTCATTTCCGAAAGGTCTTTTTCCAGCTTTTCGAGTCTGTCTTTCGAAGCTGGATCAGTCTCCTTTTTAAGCGCTTCGCGTTCGATCTCGAGCTGAATTTTTCGACGTTCTAATTCGTCAAGTTCGCTCGGCATCGAGTCGATTTCGATTCGCATTTTTGCTGCAGCTTCGTCGACCAGGTCAATCGCCTTGTCCGGGAGGAATCGATCGGTTATGTATCGATCGGCTAGCACCGCTGATGCTACCAGCGCCGAATCCTTGATTCGAACGCCGTGGTGTACTTCGTATCTTTCTCTCAAACCTCGCAGAATCGAGATCGTTTCTTCCACGTCTGGCTCGTCGACGAGTACCGTCTGAAATCGGCGTTCTAACGCCGGATCCTTTTCGACGTGTTTTCGATATTCATCTATGGTGGTGGCACCGATACAATGAAGTTCGCCCCGAGCCAATGGTGGCTTGAGGAGGTTGCCTGCGTCCATTCCGCCCTCGCCCGTCGAGCCGGCACCGACAACGGTGTGGATTTCGTCGATGAACAGAATGATCTGACCTTGCGACTCCAGCACTTCTTTGAGTACTGCCTTCAGTCGCTCTTCGAACTCGCCTCGATACTTAGCTCCGGCAATTAAGGAACCCATATCCAGTGCGATAAGCTTTTTCTTTTTCAATCCTTCAGGAACGTCGCCTTTCGTGATTCGTATGGCAAGCCCTTCGGCGATAGCTGTTTTACCAACACCCGGTTCTCCGACGAGGCAAGGATTGTTCTTGGTTCGTCTAGATAGAACCTGCATAACACGGCGAATCTCATCATCTCTGCCGATGACAGGATCGAGCTTTCCTTTGGCTGCCGACTCTGTCAGATCTCGACCGTAGCGGGTCAACGCTTGATATGTCGCTTCCGGATCTTGGCTCGTCACCTGCTGATTGCCGCGAATCTCAGTCAAGCTCTCGAGAACGCGATCGCGAGTGATGCCGTGCTGCTTCAAAATCGTACCGCATTGACCTTTACCAGGGTCGCAGAGTGCGATCAACAAGTGCTCGAGACTGATGTACTGGTCCTTCATCTTCTCTGCTTCGCGAGCGGCGAATTCCAGGACCTGCATCAATTTGGACGAGACCCGCAGTTCGTCCTTCGTAGTATTGACCGCGGATCCTTTGGGTTGAGAAGCCAGATATGTATCCAGATCCTCGACAATCGCCTTGGGCGTAGCATCCAGTTTTTCCAGAATTTTTGCCGTGAGTCCGTCTTCTTGCTCGATCATTGAAAGCAGTAAGTGCTCTGGGCTGACCTGGCTGTGACCAAAGCGGCTTAAAATGCTGCGTGTCTCGGTTACGGCTTCTTGTGCCTTGTTTGTGAAACGGTCTAAGTTCATGGAAACTCCATTTTGAGTCGAGGCTCCAACCAATGCCCCTGGTGCGATCAGGAGCATTCTATTTTGAGATTATGTCAACCTGGGTTCTGGAGGCGTATAAGTCTACAATTTCTTTATAAGTTGATGTGAACCACGGTTTTGCCTTTCATTACTAGGTACGCTGATATATATTTGAGTTCATTGGTAAATACTGCTCCTTCAGGTCGGTTTTTGCTCGACCTAATCCGTACAATAGGTGTATGGAGCGACTTACAAGTTGGCGAATCAAATTCTTCGGTTGTAAGCAGAAGCTCGAGATCGCTAAAGTCAACAAAAAAGTCGCCGAAGTCGATGTCAGTCAGGAATCACATTTAACGCAGTGCTATGCAGGAATTTGAGGAAGACTATTACGCCATATTAGGTGTCGAAGAGAGTGCAACGGCGCAGGAAATCAAAAAGGCTTATCTGAAGCTCGCCAAGCAGCTGCATCCCGATCGATACCCCAACGACCCTGACCAGAGATCTCGGGCGCAACGCGAATTCGCCCGTGTGACTCGCGCTCACGATATTGTGTCGGACGAAGAGCGTCGCGCCGAGTACAACGCGGTGCGAATACTCAAGAAGAAGAAAGAACAAGAAGAGTTGGAACGCGAGCTGGAAGCAGCCGGCGTCGACAATCCCAGTATGGAAGAGACCCAATCGCTGAAGTCTCCACGTTCCTCCGGACAAAATTTCGATGGCATGAGCCCGGATGAAACGATTAACGTGAAGTGGGCCAACAAACATTTATTACGTGCAGACGAGCTTCTGAAACGTCGACGTTTTCAAGAGGCGGAGACGGCAATGAAAGAGGCTATTCGTCTCTGCCCGAAAGAGCCGCGCTACCACAACAAACTCGCTGAGATCTATTTTGCCCGTGGCTGGAATACTCTCGCCATGACCGAAGTGCAAACAAGTCTGCGCATCGATCCTCGCGATCCGGAGGCTCGTACACTTGAAGTTCGAATCAAAGCCCTTGTTAAAGATGATTCTGGCAAAGCATCTAAGAAGAAGGGTTTTTTGGAACAGCTAAAAGAAATCCTAACAAAGAAACTATAGTCGTAAAGTTAGCGTCTGAAGAGTTAAGCATGATGTGTTACCCAACTCGCCGGTTTGGATAAAGTGCTGAAGAAAACGCTTGCTACAGTTTTATGCTCACTATTGCTAGTTGCGCTCTGTGCACATGCTCAGGATGTCGACGCGACCGTCAGCTCCGAACGGGGAAATTTTGTTGTACCCTCGCTGCCGAAGGACACGCCCCTGTTGCGTGGTCAGGTTTCGACGTTCAAGAACCGGTCTCCGCTCCTCTCTGGAGAGGTGCAACAAATTCCACAAGGCACGAAGGTCGACCTTGTGGTTCCTGACGGAATGGTGATCAACTCCGAAATAAGTCAGAAAGGCGACGAAATACTCGTGCGCATCGGTAAAGACATCATGGATGGTGATCGTGTCGTGATACCAGGCGGATGGTATATGCGCGGGTTGGTCACCGATGCGCAGAGCCAAAAACGACTTGGCCGCAACGGATACGTTGAAGTGCAATTCGACAAGCTGGTCAGTCCGGATGGTGATTATCAAGTTGATTTCAACGCTAAGTTTTCGACGCGCGATAACAAAATGGCGTCTGTTGTCAAAGTGGTCGGAAAAGATATGGGTTATGTGGCCGCTGGGGCCGGCGCTGGAGCTCTACTTTCTGTCCAATTGACCGGCATTCCGACTGCAATTGCAACTCACGGATACTCGGTAGCTATTGGTGCCGGTGTTGGTGGCACCATCGGATTGATCGGCGCGCTAAAACGTAAAGGAAAAGTCTCCTCGATTCTCTCGGGCGACGAACTCAAGCTTGTTACTTCCGAGCCTATAATGATGCCCGGCTTCGACAAAACGATGTTGCCGTCTGCGCAGGTCGCACAACATTTAGAAGGGTTGGATTTAAGAGTCAAGGATTACAAATTCGCAAAGCCCTTTTGGGATGACAAATCGGCGCGAATCTTGGAAGTCAGTCTGGAAGTGGATAACAACACAAAGCAGACGTTTCACTTCTTCGATCTACTTGTTATCAACGAACACGATCAGCGGTTCAGCCCACTTCCTGGATTTAAGTTCGAAAAAGTCTCGCCCGGTAAATCCGGTGCTGGGAAAGTTTCTTTTACTGTTGGCTCGCCCAAGCGTAAGTACTTCCTAATCTTCCTTAACCGGCGCAACGGGAAAGAACTTAGCCGTGCACCTATAAACTAAGTTTACGGTTATCCCCAATTAATACTGGTATTAATTACTAAATCGGGTTAATATAACAGCGTCGATTGATAACTAAAAACTCAGTTGATAACAGATGCGGCGGTAAAACCGAACCATGCTGATTGGATGATCAAGAAGATTAGGATTGCCGGCCTCTCGTTTGAGAGACTGTTTCTATCTAAGGCGAATTGCGTACACTTCCGTCTGAGAGCAGAGCGGCAAAGGGGGGAACCATGAAGGCCCATTTGACACAAATGTGGCAGTCGATCCACGGACAGTCTCGCCATCGGCAGGCTGAGAGTCAACTGCGAAAACTGCAAGGTCATAATGTACAGCTCGAAAGAGCTGTCAAAGAAAAAGAGCGTGAGATAGACCGGTTGCGGCATCAACTAGCTAACTGCGAAGCCCGCTTGCAAGAGCTGATGGGGACTGATGTTTTGACGGCATTGCCAAATCGGCATGTCTTCAAGGAGCATCTCACTCATTCGCTAAAGAGAGCATTGCGTTTGGGATACTCGCTATCACTGATGATTGTCGATATTGATCACCTGCGCGATATCAATCTAAAGCACGGGCACGAGGTCGGCGACACTGTCTTGGTCGAGGTAGGTAAGATATTGCGAAGCTCCGTTCGCGAGATCGACATGCCCGCGAGATGGGGTGGCGAAGAGCTGGTTGCCGTGCTGCATGAGACTGACGGCGAAGGCGCTGCTGTAGTGGCAGAGCGGGTCAGACGTAGAGTGTCGATGCTGGAGATCAAGGATCCGAAGACCGGAGAAATTATCCACGTTACCTGTACGCTCGCCGTAGCCAATTATCCGATGCACGGCAACAAACCGCAGGAGCTGTTGGAAGCCGCCTGTGAAGCCCTGATGCTCGCAAAAGAAAAGGGCTGCAATAAAGTTCTGATCGCATGTAAGTAAGCAGCAAGAAAATTCGTGCGACTGCAAATGGTGTGACTACAAATTGACCCAGGCATTGATTATATTGCTACGGTCGATTGAAGTATCTTGTCATCACTTGATGGTGTTTCCGTCAATCGGATGTATCGAAATTTAGTGATATGAGAGTGCTCATCATATATGGTGGCACTCTTTTTCATATGGATTTCCCATGATATCGCGAAAAGTGGCCGAGACCTTGTTCCGACAGAAGCGAGCGATGAGCCATAGTGGTCGGAATGGCGTCGAGTATTCTCTTGAGGGCATTAAGACGGCATCCAAATTATCCCCTCCGCGGAATGCGTTGGCGGAATTTCGGAACCTCTCGGACCATTATCTGATTTAGAGAAGGGTTGACAAATACTCATTCTAGATTTAGTCTAAATACAGACAAGGTAAACGAGGCGAAAAAGGCAAATGTCTCTCACGGCAAAAGAGCTGCTAACGAAAAAAGGGGTCAAAATGACCTCTCAGCGGCTCGTGATCACCGAGTATCTGATGCAGACGCTCGAACATCCAACCGCTGATGAAATATTAGCCGGCGTAGCCGAAATGTTACCTGTGCCGCTTTCGCGAGCAACTGTCTACAACACGCTCAACACACTGGTTGATGCTGGAGTTATTCGTGAGGTGTTAACTGAGCCTGGACGCACCAGGTATGATGCCAACACGTTCGAACATCATCATTTCGTGGATGTCAAATCCGGCAAGATTATTGATATTCCGCAAGAGATGCTGCCAGACATCGAGAAAGCGTTGGGTGACAAATTCAAAGTGCATAGTTATACGGTTACGTTCTACGGCGACTTAGAGGACGATAAGAAGTAGGCGCTGACGGCACATTCAGTGACTCGAGCAAAGTTGATTACTTTGCAAAGTCTGACGCATTTGAAAAACGATAATCGACGTTAGCAAAGTCGTGTGACTTTGCGCGAATCAAAACGGAAAAATGAGTGGCGAGGCTCCGGCTTTGTACGCTCGAAAACACAGTCACAAAGCCACTCGGCTTTGTATGGAGGAACTCGACTATGACAAGTAAAATTCCAGGAACAAAAACTGAGGAAAATCTGCACTCTGCTTTCGCAGGTGAATCGATGGCTAACAGAAAATACCTCTACTTCGCGAAAGTCGCTAGACAGCTAGGGAATGAAGAGATCGCGAAGCTCTTTGAAGAGACTGCACATCAAGAAACGGGTCATGCTTTTGCACACCTCGAACTTATGTACCCTCCTTCAGATCTGACCGTGGAAAAACTGCTCGAAATCGCAATCGAAGGCGAGCTTTACGAGACTAATCAGATGTATCCGGCGTTCGAACAAACTGCCAGAGATGAAGGTCGCTTGGATGCAGTTGAAGAGTTTAAAGAACAGGGTCTGGAATCAGCCGAGCATGCTGAAGTATTTTTGCAAGCGGCGAAACGATTTAAAGCTCTTGGTCTTGTAGAGAGATATCACGCTAACAAGTATCAGAAGGCTCTGAATGATCTAAAAGACCTAAATGAGCTTAAACAACCAGCTTAATCACAGGGTTTGACGATCTGTCAAAACCGGGAAAGTGGACGCCTTCTGTTGGCGTCAGGTTTCTATCGGCACCATATGTAGGGCTGTATTGAAGGAGAACTATCATGAACGTTAAACATCTAGATCACCTGAACATGTCTGTACGAAATCTCGATGAAACTGAAGACTGGTACAAGCGTGTATTCGGATTTGAAATCGTCGAATCCGGGCTGAGAAGTGGAATGAAGTGGGCGATTATGAAAAGCGGAGAAGCTCTGCTATGCATCTACGAGTACCCAAATTTAGCCAAACCTGACAAAGTATCCGACCATTCACCGCATACCATCAATCACTTCGGCCTTCGCATTACTGATCGGTCCAAGTGGCAAGAGACTATCAACCGGGAAAGAGTTCGTGTTCTATACGGCGGGGAGGTGCGCTATCCATCTTCGACGTCATGGTACGTTATCGATCCGACTGGATACGAAATTGAAGTCGCGCTCTGGGATCAAGACCAGGTATCATTCGGCGAGGCTTCGATAAACTGAAGCTTGTGATTTTCACCTGAAGAACCCGACAAGGGGTGGTTGTCATACCGCCCCTCCCGCCTTCAGACTACGTACTTTCACCCTTTACGAGCCGTTCTAGACGACATATATTGATGCCGGGAAGTTCAAAAAATTGTCTCTACTTGGGGTTTTTGACGTGAAGGGTCGTGTTCTTTCAGCAATAACAGCTCTAATTCCATTTCTTTTCCAGGCTGCTCTAGCCAGTGAGAACGCCACTTGGGAGCCGCTGTATCAGCAACAATCAGCGCAGCAGAATTCGATGAATTACTCCTCTGGTACCGTAAACACGGAGGGCTCTCGTCAGCAGCAGTCAGGTTATTTCCCTAGCCAAGAGCAAGGCAATCCAAATAGGCAGTCATCCGCCGGATTTACCGCCGAATCCGGACCGCTTGATGTTAATGGAGATTCCGTCAACACTTCTCAATTCGCTCCCACCGTCTCCGCTGAGACGGCTGTCACTGGAGCGACTAGTGGCGTCGACATTCTAGACGAGTCTCTCAAGTTTCACTCTCAACAGAATGCTGCACTGATGCCACAATCCACTCCGAGCATGCAGCCTTCCATGGCGGGCGGAGTCAACTACAACCAGTTCGCGTCTGCCAATTCTCAGCAGAATGCATTCCGAAATCGTGGTACCGCATTTAATGGCAGTTCTTCACAAGGCAGTGGGATGCAGTCCGGCGGTGGTCTCAACACGCAAGCCATCGGTGCTATCGGCGCAGCCGCATTGGTCGGTACTTTTCTGCAATCTGGTGGAGTCGGCGGTATGTTGCGCTCTGTGGGCTGGAACAATAAGCGTCAGGTTCGCGGTGGAGCAATCGGCTATTAGAATTCGCTCAATAGTCAAGTGCGCTGTTCGAAAAGATGTATTAGCATTGCTTCTCGAAAAGCGCGAAGACTCCTTGAATTTTATGAGCCAGACTTCTTTGTGATGTCAATGAGTAGCGATGCTTCTCGATTTGACTCATTTTTCGCTGAAATTCAGTAGCCACGTTAATGAGACTTTGTCGACGGTGGCATCTGGAGTTCGAGCACGAAACTCGTCTAGCGTGTGGGCTCAGTTCGGTTAATTGGCTCGTGTCGGTGATGCTGCTCGGGGCGGTGATTCGGCTCATGCTGCGGTGCATTTGGTAAACTGTGATCGATTACGCGTGGTTTTCATGAGGACTGGAATGCCCAAGCAAGTTTACGTTGGAATGAGCGCAGACTTCATTCACCCCGGTCACCTGAACATTATTCAGAAGGCTAGAGAGCTAGGGGAAGTAACGATTGGTCTATTAACCGATCAGGCGATCGCGAGTTACAAGAGGCTTCCGTACTTGCCTTACGAGCACCGTAAAATGATCGCGGAAAATCTGCAGGGCGTAGAACGGGTTGTTCCTCAGACTACTCTCGACTACAGCGAGAATCTGAGGGAGTTCAAGCCTGACTTTGTAGTCCATGGTGCTGATTGGCGCGAGGGACCGCAGAAGCAAACCCGAGAGCGTGTCATTGATGTGCTCAAGGAATGGGGTGGGCAGCTTGTTGAAGTGCCCTACACCGAAGGCATCTCTTCAACCGACATCAACAAGTACTTCAATCAGATAGGTACGACACCGCAGCTCCGCATGAAGCGCATGCGTCGACTACTCACGGCAAAACCCATCGTAAGAATTATTGAAGCGCACAATGGGCTCACTGCGCTAATAGCGGATCGCGTACGGATTGAGAAAAATGGTATGGTCCATGAGTTCGATGGACTATGGCTGAGCAGCCTGACGGACTCGACCGCGAAGGCGAGACCTGATATTGAGTGTGTCGATCTTACATCTCGTTTGAACACGCTGGCTGATATCTTGGAAGCCACTTCGAAACCAATTATTTTCGATGGTGACTCCGGTGGTCTTGCTGAGCACTTCGTCTTCACGGTGCGGTCTCTGGAGCGCCTTGGCGTATCGGCGATAGTAATCGAAGACAAGGTCGGGTTAAAACGAAATTCTCTGCTGGCAAATTCTGTAGAGGATCAGACGCAGGATACGATCGAGAATTTTTGCTACAAGATTACGATGGGCAAGAAGGCTCAGGTCACGGACGAATTCATGATCGTGGCTCGTATCGAGAGTCTCGTTTTGGGAAAAGGTGTCGAAGACGCCGTTAACAGAGCTCGACATTATATTGAGGCCGGGGCTGATGCAATAGTTATTCACAGCAAGGAAAAGAAGGCAGATGAAGTCCTTGCCTTTGCCAAGATTTATCAGGACTTCGGCGTTCGGGTCCCGCTCATTGCGATTCCGACTACCTACAATAAGATCACGGAAAAAGAGTTGATTGATGCCGGTGTCAATCTTGTGATCTATGCTAATCATTTGATTAGAAGCGCATATCCAGCGATGATCGGTGCGGCCAAGTCTATTTTGGAAAACGAGAGATCCTACGAACTCGACACGAGTATAATGCCCATTAGCGAAGTGTTGGCGCTAATTCCATCAGGTCCGTCGTGATAAAAACAGCTGATTTTGTCTCCGAACTCAAGCAAAATGGTGCCGGCTTGTTTGCCGGAGTACCAGACTCGCTATTGAAATCATTCTCGGCCTATCTCGAAGGAGAGGATAATCACGTTATCTGCGCCAATGAGGGCGCTGCCGTTGCGCTGGCGGGGGGGCATTACATGGCTGCCGGAAGTCCTGCGGTTGTTTACATGCAGAATTCCGGATTTGGCAATG